>CALARM010000239.1 GCA_937888925.1 uncultured Synergistia bacterium
ATGACGGAACCATATAATCAGGCAGGAACCGTGAAAGTTCCTTCTGTAATTCAGAAGACCTCAGCTTTGTATCACCTGTATAATATCCGCAGAGATATTTATTGCCCTGTTTATCGCTTCTATCTATTACCACTGCATCTTCTACAGAATCTATATTCTTCAGAGCTTCTTCTATTTCACCCAGTTCAATACGGAAACCTCTTATCTTTACCTGGGCATCAATACGGCCCAGGAATTCCAGGTTTCCATCGGGAAGCCATCTTGCAAGATCTCCGGTATGATACATTCTTTTTCCCGGCACAAATGGATTTTCTGTAAATTTTTCTGCCGTAAGCTCCGGTCTGTTTAAATATCCCCTGGCAACACCTTCTCCCGAGACACACAGATCTCCCGGTATTCCCACCGGTGTTATTTTACCGTATTTATCCAGTATATAAACAACGGTATTATAAATCGGTTTACCTATGGGAATATTTTCATAATATTTATCTATAATAAAATCGGAGGTACATACCGTATATTCAGTGGGGCCGTAGCCATTTATCACATTATAATTCTGTTTCTTAAAGGTTTTTAGCTTGTCGCCGGCTACTATTATCCATCTCAGACTCCTGTTATCTGTAAGGAGCATAAACTGTTCTCCGAACTGGGTCGGAAGTATTGCCGAAGTCACATTGTTTCTTTCAAAATATTCATTCAGGCCTGAAGGAGAGAGACGGATTTCTTCAGGAATAATGTGAATTGCCGCTCCGGAAATAAGAGCGGGAAATATTTCCGGAATTGACGCATCAAAGCCAAAAGATACATATTTTGCAATAGTATCATGTTCTGAAAAATTATATGCTGTTTTATAATACACACTTAAATTCACAAGGGAATGATGTTCTATCATAACACCTTTAGGCTGCCCCGTTGAGCCGGATGTATAAATCATATAGGCAAGATCTGACGGAGTATTTATTATGTCGGGATTTATATGAGAATCGTAAAGGGTGAAGAGTGAAGGGTGAAGGGAGGTCAGGTTATCATAATCTGCTACATGAAACACAGGAATTGACGGTTTTATCTGTTCTGCCATGTGCGGCTCTGATATCAGCATAAGAGAACCGCTGTCGGAGATTATATAATTTATTCTCTCAGGAGGATAGTGGGGGTCTATGGGTACAAAAGCTCCTCCTGCTTTAAGAACGGCAAGGATACTTACAATCATATGGCATGAACGATCCAGGAAAATTCCCACTCTGCTGTCCCGTTTTACCCCTTTTTCCCTCAGCACATGAGCCAGTTTATTGGCACATTCATTTAATTCCCTGTAAGTAAGTTTCTCTGCTTTATAAACGACGGCAATTCTGTCAGGGTATAATTCCACTGATTTCTCTATCAATTCATGAATTGTAGATTCCTTCGGGAAAGCATAATGAGTATCATTAAACGTATTTAAAAGCAGATGTTTTTCTTTCTCGGAAATTATATCTATCTCTTTCAGAGGACTTTCAGGGTTATAAACTATCCATTTAAGAGCAGAACCGATATGAGATGCAATATTTTTTATTGCATCTTCCGAGAAACAGTCTCTATCACAGGTAATACATATAGATAGTTCTTTTTCTGCCAGAATAACTATATTCAGAGGATAAGTAGACTTACCGTACATACTTATATTTTTCATAGTACTTATTTCCTGAGTAAAGGGGAAATTCTCGAAAACAAAAATACTGTAAAAAAGTGCTTCTCCCGGAGGAATACTGCTCATAGACTGCAGTTTACTCAGAGATATATGACTTAAATTATTGCTTTCCTGTATGATATTCTGAATATTTTTAAGATTATAAACAGCAGTCTTTTGAGGATCTAACTTTACTCTCAGGGGAATTGTATTTATAAAGAGTCCTATCATCTCTTCCACTCCTGAAAGTTCAGCCGGTCTTCCTGAAACAGTAATTCCGTACAATACATCCTCACTTCCGCTGTAACAGGACAATACAGAAGACCAGGCAAACTGAAGAAGGGCATTGAGTGTTACTTCTGAAGAACGGGCAAATCTCTGACATTCACCGAGAAAACTTCCCGGCAGAGTATATATATAGTCCACCGGATTTTCAACAGCTTTATAAAGGTCCAGACGGGATTTATTTAACATAAGAGGAGTGGGAGAGGAAAAATCTGAAAGGGTATTTTTCCAGTAATTTATCAATTCTTCATTATTCTGTAAAGAAAGCCATTTTATATATGCTTCAAATGGCTCTGGCGCTTCAAAATGAAAGGTTTCTTTACTTAAAATACATTCATATCTTTTGTTCAATTCTCTGACGATTAAAGGCATTGACCATCCGTCCAGAATAATATGATGATAGGTCCAGAGGAATCTGTAATTACCTGTATCCCTTATAAACAGGTAAAGAGAAACAGGAGGAGGATTTTTCAGATCAGAAAGGGAATACCTTGCTTTTACTCTTATATCCTCTATTATTTTTTCCTGTTCTTCACCGGTTTTTCCTCTCAAATCCACTGTGTGCCATGGCAGAGAAACCCTTCTATAAACTATCTGGAAAGGTTTATCCCCTTTTTCCCAGACAAAACCTGTACGGAAAGCAGCATGGGCAGAAAATATACCCTCCCAGGCTTTTCTCAGTGCCTCTATGTCTATTTCTTCTTCATAACTCCAGGCATTCTGCGTACAGTAATAGTCGGCATCCGGATCTGACATAGCATAAAACAGAAATCCTTCCTGAAGAGGAGACAGACCATATATGGATTCAACAGAAGAGGGATCTGCAATACTGTCAAGGACCTGCTGTGACAGGGATGCAAGAGGGAAATCAGAAGGAGTAAAATATTTTCTCCCCGGTTTAATACAATGATAAATAATCTCTTTTAAGCCATCAATAAAATTGCCGGCAAATTTCTTTATCTTTTCTTCATGCCATATATGACTGCTACAGGAAAAAACTGCAGATAAATTATTACCGGATATAAAAGATTTAATATCCGCGAGGCTTATTATATGGTTTACGGGAGATACTGAAAAATATGGGAACGGTTCTTCACAGAAGAGTAATTCTTCGTCAGTTAAAACACCCTGATTAAGATAATTAAAGGTAATTCTTCTGGTTTCAGCTTCTCTGAATTCGTCTTTTCTATCTGAAAGATATCTGAGAACCCCGTAAGAAAGACCATTATCAGGTACATTTCTCAGGGTTTCTTTTACTGATTTTACAAGAGAATCATAATCTGTACCAGACGGCCCTGCAGGGAAAGACTCCTTCAGATGAACAGGAAAAGTTGTATTAAACCACCCTGCTGTGCGGGACACATCTCCGATAAAGTCCTCTCTTCCTTCTCTCTCCAGATTTATTACCGTATCAGATATACTGAAAGAACGGTAACAGGCAAGAAGAAGAGCTGAAAGTAAAATATCAATAATATCTGTGTTAAAAGCAGAATGAACGGCATTTAATAGAAGTCCCGTATCATAACTGTCCAGGGAAACTTTATAATCTCTCATATGGGCAAAGGTTGATTCCTTATATTCCACAGGGAAAGATGAAATATCTTTAAGAACTCCTGACCAGTAATCTCTGTGTTTTTCTGCTGCAGGGATATATGTTCTCAGCTTCTCAGAGTAGTCTCTATATGAAAAAGTTTTACCGGGTAAAGATAGTGTCAATCCGGAAGAAAGTTCTCTGTACAGGGTGCAAAAATCTTCCAGAATTATTCTCCACGATACACTGTCTGTACAGAGATGATGTATTGCTATAAAGAGCCTGTCGTGGCCGTCTCTATGGCCTTTAAACAGCGCTGATTTCAGGACAGGCCCTTCTGTAATATTGAGAGACCTCTGTAAGGAATTACACTTTCCCGTAATAAACAGAGAGAGAGAATCTTCAGCTACAGAAGAAAGCTCTATCATATCGACTGAAACAGCAGCTTTTCCCGGTTTCTCATAATACTTTATCCACGTATCTTCTTTTCTGAAGCGAAGCCTCAGTCCGTCATGATGGGTTACTAAAAAATTCAATATTTTTTCTATGATTTCTCTGTTACAATTCTCCTTCAATGTAAACAGACAATACTGATTGAAGTGATTTAATTCTTCAAAATTTTCTTCAAAAAACCATTTCTCTACCGGCATCAATGGCATTTTCCCGGTAAGTGGTTTATCTTCTGCCTGAGGAACTGTTTTCTTTTCAATCTCCTCTGAAATTGCCGCAATAGTCGGATAACGAAGAAGTTGTGAAGCAGTAACAGGGAGTCCCTCTTTATTCGCCCTTGCCACTACCTGAATACTCATAATTGAGTCTCCTCCGAGGCGGAAGAAGTTATCATAAATTCCTACTCTATCGCATTTAAGAAGGGTTTTCCATATGGTTGCAAGTATTTCTTCCCTCTCATTCCTGGGGGCAACATAGGTTTCATGGGAAGCGAGATCACTTTCTTCCGGTTCAGACAGAGCTTTTCTGTCAAGCTTTCCATGAGCAGAGACAGGGATTTTATCGATTTTTAAGAAACATGACGGGACCATATAGTCAGGAAGAAAACCGGACAGTTCCTTCTGTAATTCAGAGGACTTCAATTTTATATCACTTATATAATACCCGCAGAGATATTTATTGCCATGTTTATCGCTCCAGTCTACTACCACTGCATCTTTTACCGCCTCTATCTTTTTAAGACCTTCTTCTATCTCTCCCAGTTCTATGCGAAAACCTCTTATCTTTACCTGAGCATCAACACGGCCAAGGAATTCCAGGTTTCCGTCGGGAAGCCATCTTGCAAGATCTCCTGTTCTATACATCCTCTCTCCCGGCACAAAGGGATTTTCTACAAATTTTTCTTTCGTCAATTCTCCTCTGTTCAGATATCCCCTTGCCACACCTTCTCCCGAAACACACAGTTCCCCCGGTATTCCTGCAGGTGTTATTTTCCCGTATTTATCCAGTATATACACTTTTGTATTATAAATCGGTTTACCTATGGGAATATTTTCATAATATTTATCTATGATGAAATTGGTAGTAC
>CALARM010000240.1 GCA_937888925.1 uncultured Synergistia bacterium
AGGAGAGAAGCAGAGAATTTAATTGAAACCGGCAGAATAAAGGTAAATGACAGACCTGTTACAAAACAGGGTATTAAGATTGATCCTGACAGAGACAGAGTTTCTTTTGACGGAGTAATCATTAACCCTGAAGAAAAGGTTTATCTCATAATAAATAAACCTAAAGGTTATGTTACAACATCATTTGACCCGCAAAAAAGACCGACTGTTTTAGACCTGCTTCCTGATACGGAAGCAAGAGTCTATCCTGTAGGAAGACTGGACTATAACACGGAAGGTCTTTTAATATTAACCAATGACGGAGATTTTTCTTTCAGATTAATTCATCCGAAATATAAAATCGGTAAAGTTTATATTGTAAAACTTTACGGCGGTTTTTCTCCCAAAAAACTCGAAAAACTCAGAAACGGTGTTGAATTATCAGACGGACTTACAGCACCGGCCAGGGTAAAACTGGTAAAAGCAAAAGGTAAAGAAACAATATTTGAAATTGAGATATATGAAGGAAAAAAGAGACAGGTCAGACGAATGTGCACTTCACTGGGGTATAGAGTCGTAGAATTACGGCGCGTTCAGATAGGAACTCTCAGACTGGGAAGTTTAAAACCCGGTGCCTGGAGATATCTCGGCCCAAATGAAGTAAGGAAGTTAAAGGAACTTGTAGGACTTGGTACAGTGACCAGTGACCAGTGACCAGTGACCAGTGAAGTAATTATAGTAGAATAACTGGTAACTGATAACTGGTAACTGATCACTGATAAAGCGGAGGATAAAATGAAATTAACAAAATTAAGAAATAAATTTGACGAATTGAAGATAGATGCCTTTCTTGTAACAACGGGCGTTAACAGGAGGTACCTGAGCGGATACAGCGGAGACGGGGGATGGCTTTTAATTACCAGAAATGATGCCATGTTGTTTACTGACTTTACATATCTTGAGAGGGCTCAGAATGAGGCAAAAGATTTTACGGTAATTAAATTCCCAGGTAAAGAGATTAAACCTTTAGATTGTCTTGTTACTGCCATAGGACAGTTAGGTATAAAATCTCTCGGTTTTGAAGCCGATACAGTCATATATTCTTTTTATGAAGATATGGCAAAAAAACTATCGTCTATAAATATTGTACCTACCAGGAAACTTGTGGAACATCTGAGGGAAATAAAAAATCAGGATGAAATAAATTGCCTTAAAAAAGCTTCATCTATTGCAGATGAAGCTTTTAATAATACGATGAAATATCTCAAACCGGGTGTCAGAGAAAGTGAAATAAGAGCCCATCTTAATTATTTTATACAGACACTCGGAGGATTTAAAGAGAGCTTTGAAATAATAATTGCTTCCGGGACAAGGGGAGCAATGCCTCATGCAAAAACATCCGATGAAATTATAAAAGAAGGAGAACTGGTTATCATTGATTACGGAGCTACCTATAACGGTTATTGTTCTGATTGCACCAGAACTGTTCTGATAGGAGAAGCAGATGAGAGACAGACGGCTATTTATAATCTCGTGGAAAAAGCTCAGAAAGCTGCAATGAATACAGTAGCCTCCGGTATTGAATGTAAAGAAGTTGACAGGGTGGCAAGAGACATGTTTGCCGCTGAAGGATACAGAGAAGAATTCGGGCACAGTGTCGGTCATGGTGTGGGTTTAATGGTACACGAAAGTCCGGGACTTAATTCCACAAATAATCAAAAATTAGAAGCAGGTATGGTTGTTACTATCGAACCGGGCCTTTATTTCACCGGCTGGGGCGGAGTCAGAATTGAAGATACAGTTCTGGTGACAGATCATGGATTTGAATTAATTACCGGTGCACCTCATAAATTAAATAATTTTTTCTAAAAATCCAGATTTTTTCAGGTTTTTAGAAGGACTTTTAAAAAAAATGGTGAATATGCAAGGTAATTTTAAACTTAACGGTTAAAACGTTGATAAATCTTGAGTTGTAACTTGAGATGAAAAGATATAAATGAAAGGAGGTGTTAATTTTGACCAAAACAGAACTTGCCAAGAAAGTTACTGAAAAAACAAGCCTTAAGAAAAAGGATGTTACTGTAGCTGTAGATGCTGTATTTGAAATTATAAAAGAGGCTTTGGCAAAGGGAGAGAAAGTACAGTTAATTCCTTTTGGTAGTTTCACCGTGAAGGAAAGAAAAGCCAGAGAAGGAAGAAATCCGAGAACTGGAGATAAGATAGAAATACCTGCTCGTAAAGTTGCTACTTTCCAACCTGGTAAAGCATTAAGAGATGCAGTGGCTGGCTAATTGTGGTTTACATTGAGTTTGTTATGGAGAAGGAGTTTATCCTTCTTCATTAATTTTTATTAGCAATTAGCTGTTAGCTATTAGCTTTAATTATTAACTGAAAACTAAAAACTGATAGCTAATTGCTAACAGCTAATTGTTTTTTTGTTAAATGTGACTACGACGTTATTAATTATAATTTTTATCTTAAAATTATGTTGCTTTTATGTCTGGATTTTTCTATAATAATAGAAGGAGGGAATAATTTCTTTGAAAAAGTTGAGAGAGGATATAAATTATGGATAAGTTAAAGCAAGAAACACTCAAAAGTGAAATACTGGATCTCTATGTTAATAAATCTCAAAGTTATAACCAGATTCTTGAGGATTTGATATTAAAGTATCCTGAAATCGATATGTATGAACTATCTCAGGTACTTAATACAACTATTGGAAGACCAAAAGCAACAAAACTTATTTTGAAGAGGGATGTAGATGTGGAAATACCTGTTGAATCTAATCCTTTCTTAATAAAATTTGAACCTCCGCAAGAATAGATTAAGTTTAACTGAAGAGTATTTTTTATAATTTTAAAGGTATAGGAATTTTCATTTTGAATGGCGTAAAATAAAGCTTTAGATAAAAACCTGGTAGAATAGTTTATCTAAATAATTTATTTCGGAGTAATATAATATTTTCGTTTATTCTTATACCTGAATGGTACCCCGTATTTTTGTTGTACTTTTTAAAACCTTCTTTTATTTATTCTTCCACACAGGTTTTCTTTTTTCCAGAAAAGCGTTGAGTCCTTCTCTTGCATCCTGAGTTTTCATTAAAGATTTTAAATAGAGCTTTTCCACTTCTTTAATTGCATCGTCAAAATTCATATCAGCAGTTTTTATCATAGCCTGTTTGGTCATCTTCAGCACTATTCCGCTGTTTGACGTGATACGTTTTATTATTCTGGTCACTTCTGTTTCCAGTTTATCATCAGTGACAGCTTTAGTTATGAGACCTATTCTGGCTGCCTGTGTGGCTTTATGCTCTTTTCCTGTAAGCAACATTTCATAGGCTCCATGTTTGCCTATCTTTTTTTGATAGGTAATAACCGCTATGGGAGGTATTACACCTACCTTTAACTCTGGCTGAACAAATTTTGCCTCTTCCGTAGCAATTACTATATCACAGAATGTTGCCAGTTCGCATCCTCCTCCGAAAGCGCCTTCTCCCTGAACTATGGACATAGTAGGAATCTTAAAACTGTTCAACAGATAAAATACTCTGTTAAATACAGATATGAGTTTTTCTATTTTATCCGGCGCATGATCCTTTATATCCAGACCTGCGGAAAAGGCTTTACCTGTTGCGTTTATTACCAGAAGTTTTATCTCTGCCATATCCTGTACTGATTTTAATGTTGTCCCCATTTCAGTGAGCATTTCTATATTCATTACATTCAGAGGAGGTCTGTTAAGGGTAATTTTTGCTACATCCTTTTCTACTGTAAATTCTATATGTTTTAATTCTTTACTCATATAATTCTCTCCTTATTTAAAATAGTTAAAACCTGTAATTTGAAAGATAAACAAAGAAGCATACAGGCATGCTATGAGGACTGAATGCATGATTGTTGACGGCATAATCCCCTTTGTTTCCATAGTTGCTCTTCCGAAGAGCCATCCGAGAAATGTGAAAAGTGCTATTTTCATCATGTAATGTAACAGAGTATAAGATGGCCAGTGGAGAAGACCGAATATTACGGCCTGCAGTAAATTTGCTTTTCCTCCGTTCATTTCCCGGAGAAATACGCCCAGGAATATTCCCCTGTTTAATATTTCCTCTACAAGACAATTTGTTACAGTACCCAGTAATACAGGTAAATAATTTATAAATTTTTCATTGCTGTAGGCAGGCCACAAATTTTGAACTGTCAGTAATATGAGAAATATTATAATAACCATAACAGAGAACCTCGTTACAACCATATACCATGGCATAGGCTCTTTATAACCGAGTACAGTTGTTCCTTCTTTCATGTTACCTGCCCGTAAAAAACTGTTCTTCCAGTCAGTTTTATTATTATAGAAAAAAGACAGCAATATTATAATCCCGATAAATTGATAACAGGTCTGTATAAAGAAGGTTTTAAAGTTATCCCAGAATGTTTCCTTATATACAGGTATCAGATAAAACGTATTAAGAAATATTATCTCTACCATTGAATAGGCAATTGACCAGGCAAGCATAAGAGACAGAGAATGTTTTAATGATTTCAGAGGCCCCAGAAGGGATATTATATTTAATACCAGAAAGGCAATCATAATGTATTGATATAATTTTAAGCCCATCCAGTATTTATCAACACTGTCCGGTATATATTTAAAAAAGCTCAACAATAGAAATATAATGGCTATTACCATTATAATAATCTGTCTTTTATGTTCTTTTAATATAATTGTCATAATGTTTACCAATCATAATATTTTTTCTTCTATAAATTTATTAAATTCTTCGGCATTTTCCCCGTGAGGTAATATTTTACAGTGTTCAAATATCTTTACTTTTACTGCCGGATTTAAATTTTTTAATGTTTTCATCCGTCAATAGTAATCTGTTTCTTTTCCGAACAA
>CALARM010000241.1 GCA_937888925.1 uncultured Synergistia bacterium
TGGGAGTAATGTAAATGAAAACACTCGTATGTGCCATAAGAGGCGGCCAGGCAAGTAAAAAAACTCAGGAAAAAGCAATAGATATCGCAAAAGAAAGAGGTTTTAATATAACCTTTCTCTATGTTATAGACAACAATTTAATTGAAAAATCTGACTGTAGGATCATGGTAGAACTCAAAGATGAGGTAATAAAAATGGGAAGGCTTCTGTTACGTATAGCCAGAGCCAGGGCAAAGAAAAAAGAAGTGAAAGCAGATTTTATCATAGATGAAGGCACAATAAGAGAAGCCATAGAGAAATGTATCACTGAAAAAAAAGCTGAGCTGCTCATTCTCGGAAGCCCAAGAGAAGAACATAATCAGAAATATTTTAAAACAGAACAGATAGAGAAATTTGCAGAATTGATTACAGAGTCTACAGGAGTAAAGGTAGAAATAGTTTAAAAAATAGAGGCAGGCCCGATGGCCTGCCTCTAAAAAATTTACCCGTGTTTTGCCAGATAACCTGCTACACCGTCGGAAGTAGGCTTCATGGCCTCTTCCCCTTCCTTCCAGTTGGCAGGACATACTTCGCCATGAGTATCTACAAACTGCAGTGCATCAAGTGTGCGAAGTGCTTCGTCAACACTTCTGCCGAGGGGCAGATCATTGACCAGGGCATGACGGACCACACCCTTCGGATCTATAAGGAAAAGGCCTCTTAAAGCTATAGATTCATTGACCAGTACTCCATAGGCTTTTGAAATATTTTTATCCAGATCCGACACAAGAGGATATTGAACATTTCCTATACCTCCCTGATCACGGGGAGTATTTTTCCAAGCCAGATGGGTAAAGTGTGAATCTATAGAGACTCCGATAACTTCACAGTTTTTCTTTTTAAATTCATCCACTTTCTTATCAAAAGCTATAATCTCGGTAGGACATACAAAGGTAAAATCCAGAGGATAAAAAAATAAAAGCACATATTTACCTCTGAATTTTGACAGACTCAATTCCTCAAAGGTATTATTCGGCATAACTGCCTGGGCTTTAAAATCAGGTCCTTCTTTTGTTACAAGACACATAGTCATCTTCCTTTCCCTATTTAAATAATCAAGAATTATATTTCATTATTTTAACCGATTGTCTTTTATATGTCAAGACTTTTTAATAACTTTCAGCTCTATATTTCATCAAAACCTTTCTGTAATTACTTCTAAAATTATCAAGTTTTTCCACAGTAATGACTCCCTGTATATAAAGCTCAAAGGCTGCAGCAAGATTATTCTTTGCTTCCAGTAAAGATTTATCATTTCCCGATTTTACCCCTCCTGTTTTGATTTGAACAATATATTCGGGAGGAAATTTAAAAGTTACACCTGAGACAGGAGACGGATGAAACCTTTCTTTTACCGGTTTAAAATCAGTTTTCACTTTATTCATTTTTTCCTGAACCGTTTTAAATATCATTTTTACTTCAGAGGTGTATAAAAACTCCTCACTTTTTTTCTGTTTTTCCCCTGCCAGGGCTATATGTTTTTCCACAATCCCTGTAATTGAAGACATTTTCTTTTTCCTGAGTCTGAAATTTTCAGCAAATATTTCTTTAAGACTGTGTATATAATCGATTTCTTCCCTGTATTTTTTAGAGTCTTTCCCTGTAAAAAACCTTTCCTCTTCCGAGAGACCTGCCATAGTAACACTGTAATATGATGACATAGTTTTTATATACTCCATATAGGCTTCTGCTATATTCAAATGAACAAATGATTCTATAAGAAATATCTGGCATGAAGCTATTTTCTTTTCCTTTTCAAATGTCCTTGGAGGACGTGTTTTTTTAACACCAATAAATTTTGCAAAATCCACAAAATTTCCGGTGCTGTCTCTCATCTTCAAATCTACATGATCACTCCAGCAGAGTGCTATAATATCTCCTCTTGATACCTTCTGCCCCGGTTCCACTCTCGGACTCACATGACCATAGGTAAGATTTAAACCGTTGGAAGATGTAACGGTAACTCCATATTCTTCGCCGTACCAGTTAATTACATCTGTTACAGTACCATCCCATAGAACAGGTATTTTTGTACCTTTCTCAAGATATATGTCATAACCATAATGTAATCCTGCACGGTGTCTGTATTTCGACGTGGTTCGCCAGTCCTGAAACCTCCCTGTTATCTCTGCAAGAGGAAAATATTTTCTGGTTAAGTTCAGATAATCGGTAAGTGGGGAAATGGAAGTAATAGTAACTTCCGTAACAGGAGCCGAACGAATATTATTCAACTGTAATAATTTAAGCTTTGCCCCTGCAAGGCGGGCTTTCAATTCCGTATCAGTTTTTTTACAGGCATGGAGTTTTCTGGCATAAAAGTCCTGCAGGTTTTCCGGTCCAGAAGAGGCCAGAACAGGAGGACGAAAAGAGATGATAAGACATATAATAATGATGATATAAATATATTTATTGGCCATAAAGAGATAGACTGCAAAAATTCTGCCATAATTTTACTTTTTTGAGATAAAAAAATTACCGAATACATTACGTACCCGGTAATTTTTTTATTATAATTTATTGATTCAAGTTTACAGTCTGATCAATAAGGTTAGTGAGACCATTAAAATTCATGATTGTAAAGGAATCACTTAAATTATTGGCCACATAAAATTGAGTTGGGCTGGTATTATATTTTCCAAATTTGATCTGGAGATACTGTCCGAGAGCACTGAAATCCACAGGATTATGACCGCCTTCAACCTGAGTTTTGTCAACAATATAAGGATTATCGGCGTTAGCAATATTAACTACAAGAACACCATAGGTAGAACTTGTATTACCAAATCTCCCGGAAACATAGGCAAGAGTTCCATTGGTATCTATCATTACATCTGTAGGATAAAACTTATAGTTACTCTCATCTACAAGATTAACCCGTCCTGTAATCGTACGGGCGGTAGGACTGAAGGTTAAAAGCTGAACCATAGGATTGACAAGATTTGATTGAGCGACAACAACGCCTATAGAGCCCGAACTTGATATATCAAGCGCAGTTGGTCTCATATTCACATTATTTGGATCCAGCAATGGTATTCTGCCTATATATTTTCCCGTTCCCTGATTTAACACTCCTATACTGTAGTCTGTATCGAGAGCGGCAAAAATACTCTGACCTGCCGAATAATCTACTACATCTACAGGTTCGGTATCAACAGTATTAGGAACAGGGCTCAAGGTAGTCCAGCCAGTATTGGGATCTGCAAAAGGATAATAAGAAATGCTCGGAGGATTTGTAGCCGGAATTGTAACGATAATAAGCTCGTCATAGGCACCCCGGGAAGCAACAACTACACGGTTGGATGTGCCTGAAATAGCACTTGATGCCGTAGTATGGCCGCTTCGTTTGGAATCAGTCAGAGGAATAAGGCTGGATATAGCATTATTACTGGAATTTATTACCCATAGAAAAGGGTGTAGAACATCGGCTATGTAAACATCATTAGTGGCAGGAGCACAGGCGTCAATAAGGCCATTTGCACCCGATATGCCGACTCCGGGAGTAGTAGTGGCAGTCGCTTCAATTACGACAGGTTTTCCGCCGCTTGTTGTAAGAGTTTTAGTTTGAGGATTGAAGAGTGACACATTACCACTTTGCTGATTAACTACATACCCATAACCGGATAAGATGCCGAATGCAACAGGTCCATCGGCATTCTTGGGAGTTGAAGTTGCAATACCTGTAGGAGTCGACGTTGGTGTAGGAGGAGTAAGGGTACCTGTAGGAGTCGGTGTGGATGTACTACCCGGAGCTGAAGTAGGATTGACAGGTGGAATTACCGTTACATTACTGGTAGGCCCCGGCGTATTGGTAGGAGTCGGTGTCGGGAGCAGACTTCCTTCCTGCAATGTAGCATCTGATGTGCTATTGGCACTTACACTTACATTATTATTTGCCATTAATACTCCTGCTGCATTGAGAGCTTCAATAACATAACTGCCTACGGTAATATTTGTAAAAGAAAAGCTTCCACTGCTGTTTGTAGTGGTTCTTGCAATTTCAGGGCTACCAAGGGCGGCTCTTAAAATTACTATTAAATCAGCCATAGGAACTCCCTGAGCACTGACCAGAGTTCCAAGAATATTCCCTTTCTGCGGGGGGACAGCCGACGGTTGTGAGGGATTTACAGGATTACCTGTAACTGCTGAACCTGAATCACCACATCCAATTACATACAGACCTGATAGACAAACAAGAAGAAATAAGAGGCAACATAATTCTAAAATCCTATTTTTTTTCATATTTTCCTCCTTAAAAAATTAAATAATAATAATACCTGCTTTAATATTATACTTATTTAATTATATAATTACAAGTGAATTTTTAGAATTACTTTAAATTGATAGTGTTTTTTCATGACAGATAGTTTCACTTTTACTAAAAATCGTAATCGCTTTCAGAAATCTATTAATTAGTGAATAGTGAATAGTGAATAGCAGATAAAATGCAAACTTTTTCACTATTCACTTTTCAATCCGAACATTCTGCAACAATTTTTTTTCCATTGTATGTAAAATTATCTGTCATTTTCAAACTCAATCATTTGATAGTTTGATTTATTCCAGTTGAAATGATATAATTTTTTAAGGAAATAAAGAAAAACAGGAGTACAATGAAAAGGTGTTCTTTAAGAGAAAAAAATCAAAAGCTCTTTATGACGATCTCTCTTATATAGACGATCTGCTGATT
>CALARM010000242.1 GCA_937888925.1 uncultured Synergistia bacterium
ATATTTCTACAAGGGTTATAAATTTGAGATTTATAAAACCTCTTGATGAAGAATTAATAATAAATTCCGCTATTGAATGTAAACATATAATTACCGTTGAAGATAATGCACTGGCAGGCGGTCTTGGAAGTGCAGTTATGGAGGTACTGGAGAAAAACGAAATAGATAATATTAAATTATGCAGAACAGGTATACCGGATTCTTTTATAGATGCAGGTTCTACAAAGGTTTTATATGAAAAATGCGGCCTTTACCCTGCAGGAATAGTAAATAAGGCCAGGAAAATGTTATCTCAAGAAATCAGCTTCAGTGTACGTGAAAGAATTTAGGGAGTGGAATCTATCTTCTATTCACTATTCATTACTTACTACTCACTAAATTTATTTTTTCCTGACTTTGCCTTTAAATCTTCAAGAAAGACAGGATTTATGTCATAGTTTAATATCTTCATATTATGTATATCATTCCATGCTCTGTCGTAATCACCGGTATAAAAATATGTAAGGCTGCGATTGAAGAGTGCTTCTTTATTATGAGGATCTCTATATAATATCTCTGTAAAATCTTTAATAGCTTTATTATATTCTTTTATTGTCCCATAGGCTGTACCTCTGTTCTGATATGCTTCTATATAATCCGGTTCTAATTTTAAAGCTTCACTGAAATCTTTAATGGCTTTATCATACTGTCCTTTAATGACATATATCATTCCGCGATTCCTGTACGTTTTTGCAAGGTCGGGGTTAATCTTTAATACCATATCATAGTCTTCCATAGCCAGGTCATATTTTTTTAGCTTATAATAAATATTTCCTCTGTTATTGTAAGCCTGAGCAAAAAGACCATATATCTTTACTGCTTTTGTATAATCTTCTATAGATGTTTCATAATTACCTTTTAGCTCATATTCGATGGCACGATTATAATAGGCTTCAGCTACAGGATATTTATTTATAACGTCATCCCAGAGGGTTATGCTGTTTTCCCATATCATACATCGTTCCATAGTTAAAAGAGACAATGATATTATTGCTCCACATACTATAATTATTAGAGAAACGTTCTTGCCATTATTATATTTAATATTTTTATTATATATCCAGTTAAAACATTCTCCTATAATATAAAATAATCCTATTGACGGTATATACATATATCGATCGGCAACTATTGCTCCACCTATAGGTATTAATTTAAGAACAGGACATATAGTAATAAGATAAAATGCACTGCCAAATAAAATTTTTTTCGTATATGTTACGGACCATAAAACTGCTATGATTAAAACTATCACAATAACCGGTGATATGAGAAGAGAAAGAGGTAATGTATTATTTATTTTTTCAGGATATGGATACAATGCAGAAAGATTTACAGGATGAAAGAGTTTCACTATATAAAATATCAGGCCATAACATGCCACAAATATATTATCGAATAATGTATAGGACATATAAGTCATTGCTTTATTTGCTGATTTCTGGGTAATCAGCCCTATTATACCGAATACAAAAGCTAATATGAAAAAAGGAATTTTATCTCTTAATTTAACCTGTTTTTTGTTCATATAATAATCACAGAGTAATATTATAAAAGGTAAAGTAATGCCCATAGCTTTTGATAAAAGAGAGAAAATCATTGCTATGATTGAAAGATAGTAATATGTTAAATATACAGGAAATTTAATTTTTAAGGACTTAAAATAAAGCTTTAGATGAAAATTATGTATATGCGTTTTATCTAAATAATTTATTTTTTCATGTTTCTGATAATATATGTAACTTATGAGGGAAAGTAAAAAGAAAAATGTTGAAAGAACATCCTTTCTTTCCGAGATCCATACTACTGATTCTACATGAAGAGGGTGTATTCCAAAAAGGATGGATGCCAGAAAGGATGAAGATTTGTTCTCAGTAAGAATAAATATAAACCAGAATACCAGTAAGGTATTAAATAAGTGGAATAAAAGGTTGGTGAAATGATAAATAAAAGGGTTCACGTTAAAAAAATGATATTCCAGTGCATAAGATAGAGTTGTTAAAGGATGATAATTCAACACATAGGCCGACGTGAATATATTTTTTATATTTTCCCAGGACAGATTATGAATATCCTTATTGGCCTGTATATAAAAATGATCGTCCCAGTTAGTAAAACCATTATTCAGTGAGGGATAAAAAACTATAACAGTTAATATTATAATTATACCTGTTAATGAGATTGTTTTCATTAATTCATTCATATTTTTCTCTTGCTTTCTGCCATAGAATGAAATTTGTCTAATGGGCATTATAATATATTATTCCTGTCTTTGCAAATAATGAATAAAGGAATATTACCTGTATAATAGAATTTATTTACTCACTATGAATAAAAAAATCAGACTTGATCTTCTTCTGGTACAAAAAGGTATATTTCCTACCCGTGAGAAAGCCAGAAGTTCTATAATGGCTGGAGTTGTTTACGTAAACGGTCAGAGATTTGATAAACCGGGTCAGACATGCAGGGAAGAAGCAGAAATTGTAATAAAAGGTTCATTCTGTCCCTATGTAAGCAGAGGAGGCATGAAATTAGAGAAAGCTCTCAGGGAATTTAATATAAATGTCACACGATCTATCTGTCTGGATATTGGCGCTTCTACCGGAGGATTTACCGATTGTATGCTTATCCATGGCGCGTCCAGAGTATATGCAGTAGATGTAGGATATGGCCAGCTGGCATGGAAATTACGTAATGATGAACGGGTTGTTAATATTGAAAGAACCAATGCAAGATATATTTCATCGGAGCAGATACCTGAATCTGTTAATATTATATCTGTCGACGTTTCTTTCATTTCTCTTACAAAGATATTACCTGTAGCCAGAGAATTTCTTTTACCGGACGGAAAGATAATAGCTCTTGTAAAACCCCAGTTTGAAGCAGGGAAAAATCAGGTAGGCAAAGGTGGTGTAGTCAGGAAAAAAGAAATTCATATTAAGGTCTTAAAAGATATAGTATCTTTCTGCAATACTATAAACCTGTATCCTGTCGGAATTGACTATTCTCCTGTTCAGGGCCCTGCCGGAAATATCGAATTTTTACTCTGTCTTGACAGAATGAAAGATCATATAGTAAATATATCAGATAAAATAATTGACTGTGTGGAAAAAGCTCATGAAGAGTTTTTACAGTGACCAGTGAACAGTGAACAGTGACCGGTGACCGGTGAACAGCGAATATAATTTATTATATAGCATAAAAGTGCCAGAAGTTCACTGATAACTGCTCACTGCTCACTGAATTTGGGGGTGTAATATTTTGCTCAAAGAAATACATATTTCCGATTTTACCCTTATGGATAATTTAAATATTTCTTTTTATCCGGGATTTAATGTTTTTACAGGAGAAACAGGGGCAGGAAAGTCAAATCTTATGGATGCAATTTCCGTCGTACTCGGCCAGAGAGCAAGGGAAGACTATATAAGAAGCGGAAGAGAACAGTCAGTTGTGGAAGCCCTTTTTGATATTTCTTCCAATGATTTTGCCAGACAGATACTCTCTCTGAACGGTTTTAATGAAAGTGATGAACTGTTAATAAGCAGAACAATCAGCAGAAAAGGAAAGAATGTGTGCAGAGTAAACGGAAGACTTGTAACTACTTCTATTCTATCGGAATTTGCTTCAACCCTTATAGAACTGCAGGGCCAGCATGAAAACCAGTCACTCTTTGTTGTATCAAAACATCTGGATATACTGGATGATTTCGGAGCGCTTTCATCTATGAAAGAAGATATATCACGTAAATACAGAGAACTCAGAGATATTAAGGGAGAGATTGACAGGCTCAGAAACAATGACAGAGAACATGCACAGAGAATGGATTTCTTAACATTTGAAATTTCTGAAATAGAAGAAGCAAAACCTGTAGAAGGTGAAGAAGAAGAACTTCTGAAAGAAAAATTATTTTTATCGAATATAGAGAAGATAAGCAGGGTTCTCTCTGAGATATTTTTTATTACAGACGGAGACAGAGGTTTCTGTGAACTGTCGGATTCTATTCTTTCTCATATGAATGATGTTTCTTCCATGGATGAAAATTTAAAATCTTCTTACGAGAGATTTGAAAACATATATTATGAATTGACTGACCTTGTCAGTTTTCTTCGTCATTATACGGACGGGCTGGAATTTAATCCGGAACGGCTTGAAGAAGTCATAAATAGATTGAGTATTATAGGGAAATTAAAACGGAAATACGGAAATTCTATCTCTGAGATTCTTACATATCTTGAACAGGCAAAAATTGAATTAGCCGGTCTTTGCAATTCCGATGTTAAACTGGAAAAACTTGAAATGATGGAAAAAGAATTAAGAGAAAAACTCCTTAAGCATATGATAAAACTTTCCGAGAAAAGAAAAAAAAGTGCCGGTGCTCTTGAAAAAACTG
>CALARM010000243.1 GCA_937888925.1 uncultured Synergistia bacterium
CGGTCGGTTCTTAGGGGAGGAGGGAGCAGTAATGCTTTCTCCTTACCCGACTTAATCAGATTACACGGATTACACTAATTTTAGGGATACCAAATCCGTGTCATCTATTAATCTGTGTCATCCGTGATTCAGAATTATTAGAAAAGGAGAAGAAGCATGAAAAAATACAGTATTTTACTTGCAATTTTTATTTTAGCAATTATTTTAATAGCAGGCTGCGGAGGAGGTGGGGGCACTACAGGAGTAGTTCCCAATAATGGGATTACAACAAATCCAGTAGATCCTACTGCTACACCGGGAACTTTAGTTGAAGTCCCGGGTAATCCGTCAAATCCGACCGTGCCTTCAAATGTACCTACAGGAACTTTTAAAGTGGAAGTAAAATTCCCAGGCTCAGGTGCCGGCCTGAGAGCAAAAGAACTTACCGGCTCAGACCTTCCCTACAATTCCCATACTCTGAGAGTTACAATCACAGGTGAAGTAATTACAACTCCACTGACAGGAGAAAGAACAGACCTTGACCCAACAGGAGCAGGAACTTATACTTTAACAGTTTCAAATGTGCCTGTTGGATTAAATACAGCTACCATTGAAGTCCTTGATGGTTCAAGTAACCTTCTCTGCCATAGAAAACATGGTTTCTATATGACCCCCGGCACAACAGAAGGCCCGGGACTTATTCTGCTTGGAATTGCCATACAGAGTGACGGAAGTTATGTTCCTCAGAACATAGATATTCCCGCGGGAAGCACCCTTATGTTCCAGAATCAGGATTATAATAATGACAGAACTGCAAGTATGAATACAGGTTCAGTAACGGTAGGGCCAATAGGGCATGCCACTCATATAACACAGCCTGTTACTGCAGAAGTATTTCCTGTTTTAAATCATGTTTTTAATAGTGCAGGACAGTTTGATTATGACGGACAGAGCGGAAGAGTTCTTGTTTACGGACTTCCTACTCTGACTTCTGTAACACCTGATAAGGATTCTACAAATGGAACCACATCTGTAGGTTTTACCCTTACAGGAACAAATTTCGGCACTTCTCAGGCAGGAGTAAACGGTGCAGTAAGGTTTATTCAGGCTCAGGAAAATGACCCGAATAATCCATGGGGCACTTCTTATAATGTGTCAAACATTACTTCATGGGGTAATACTTCTATAGCGGGCAGTGTAAATCTTCCTGAAGGGAAATATAGAATAGAAGTGTCTGTCAGAGGAGAGAATACTACCGAAGCAATGTATTTCTACAAGGGAGCAGGGAGTTATCAGGTTATTGTGGGAGGAGATTATAACTGGGTTCAATATAACGGCCATTGCTATGCCATTACCAACTCGGAAGGGACATGGGTAGCTGCAGAAACCGAAGCATCATCTGCGGGAGGACATCTTGTAACAATCAACACAGAGGAAGAAAATAACTGGATTGTCAATCAATTCGGTACCGCTATATACTGGATCGGTTTATATCAACCAGCAAGTGGCCCTGAACCGGATGGAGGATGGGAATGGGTAAGCGGAGAGCCAGTAAACTATACAAAATGGCTTATAGAATATCCAAGCAATCATATTCAGCCAGATGATAACGGAGGAGTCGAAGACTGGGGAGTAATTAATTACGGTGATACAAGTTATTGGAATGATGATCCTTTATGGGGATATAACAGTCCTCATAAAGGTATTATAGAGTTAGATCATACTCCATAGCTAATGAAAAATAAAAAAGATCTGGTTATTATCTGTATGTGTATAAAGATATAAATATTAAGACTATTTGATACATAGCAACTGCGGGAATCTAGAAAACAAGTAAATAAATTCCCGCTTGCTCCGTGTCATCCATTAATCCGTTGTTTTTCGAAAGGAGATTGAACATGAAAAAATATAATATTTTACTGGCTATTTGTATCGTAGTATTAATAGCAGGTTGCGGAGGAGGAGGAGATAACAGTACAGGAGTGATTCCGAATAATGTATCATTACCCACTGCTGCCCCTACTGCCACACCGGGAACACTGGTTGAAGTTCCCGGCAATCCTGCAGCCACACCTGGCTCAACAATACCTTCCAGTGTTCCCACAGGAACATTTAAAGTAGAAGTTCAATTTCCTGGAGGAAACTTCGGCCTGAGAGCAAAGGAACTTGCCGGCTCAGATCTTCCCTATAACTCTCACACTCTGAGGGTTACCATAACAGGTGAAGCCATAACAGGTACTATATCAGGAGAAAGAACCGACCTGGACCCGACAGGAGCAGGCACTTATACTCTCACAGTTTCCAATATTCCTGTAGGTCTCAATACAGCAACTATTGAAGTCCTTGATGGATCAAATAATCTCCTCTGCCAGAGAAAACATGGTTTCTACATGACCCCGGGAGCAACAGAAGGCCCCGGACTTATCCTGCTCGGAGTTGCCATACAGGGAGACGGAAGTTATGTTCCTCAGAACATAGATATTCCTGCAGGAAGCACCCTTATATTCCAGAATCAGGATTATAATAATGACAGGACTGCAAGTATGAACACAGGATCAATAACGGTAGGCCCCATAGGACATGCCACTCATATAACACAGCCTGTTATATCAGAAGTATTCCCCGTTTTAAATCATATATTTAATACGTCAGGACAATTTAATTATGACGGACAGAGCGGAAGGGTTCTTGTCTACGGTCTTCCAACCCTGGCATCTATAACACCTGATAAGGATTCTAATAATGGAAGTTCATCTGTAAGTTTCACCCTTACAGGAACGAATTTCGGAACTACCAGGGCAGGTGTAGACGGCAAAGTAAGGTTCATTCAGGTTGAAGAGAATGACCCGAATAATCCATGGGGAACCTCTTATTATGTGTCAGATTTTACAACCTGGACAGATACTTCAATTCAGGGTTCTATAAACCTTGCCGGAGGTAAATATCGTGTGGAAGTGAGTGTCAGGGGGGAAAATACTGCTGAAAATATTTTCTTTTATAAAGGCAGCGGGTCTTATCTGGTGACTGTCGGAAGTCCTCAGATGGTTTTAATTACCGGAACAGGAACAGGAGCAAATGATATAGCCTTTAAGATGCAGACGACAACAGATGTAAAAATCAGTAATTTTTATATGGGAACATATGAAGTAACAAATGCTGAATACAGGTTATTTAATTCAGGAAAGCCTGATGACAGTAAACCGGTGGTAAATGTAAGCCGGTCTGATGTTATAAATTATTGCAACTGGCTGAGTTCAAAGATGGGATTGGAAGCATGTTACTCAGGTGATAATGTGGATATAACTAAAAACGGATATCGTCTGCCTACAGAAGCCGAGTGGGAATATGCCTGTCGTGCCGGATCTACAGGTATGTATTACTGGGGGGAAGCAATGGATGGCAATTACTGCTGGTATACTTCTAATTCAGGAAACCAGACTCATAATGTAGGAACTGCCGGCGTAAGTGGCTATCCCAATAATTTTGGTTTGTACGATATGAGCGGAAATGTATGGGAGTGGTGTAACGACTGGTTTGGAAGTTTTCCATATGGTTTCCCTCCATATAATGATCCTGTTGGTCCTCTTTCCGGCTCAGAACGGGTTATAAGGGGCGGCAGTTGTGTTGATGTCGCATGGAACTGCGAATCTGCCTTTCGCGGCAGCTTTCCACCATCTCTAAATACCACCAATGTTGGTTTCCGTCTCGTAAGAACAGATACTAATTCTTATTCTGCTCCATTGATTTCCGGCTTCAGTATTTCAAGCGGTGCTGTCAATTCTACAGTTACTATTAACGGCTCAAATTTTTCTTCTACTAACAGAAATAATATAGTAAAATTTAACGGAGTTTATGCAAAAACAGAAGTAGCCAGTTCGACCCAGTTAACAGTAAAGGTGCCGGCCGGTGCAACTACGGGAAAGATAAGTGTGAGGACGCCGGGAGGGACGGCTTATTCTGCTGCTAATTTTGTTGTTACCCTTACTACTCCACATATTGGCGAAATGGTATTACTGTCGAAGGGAACTTGTACCCTGTCCCAGTTCAGTCCTACATCTGTAACCTTTACTAATGATTTTTATGTAGGAAGATATGAGATAACAAATGCTCAGTATAGGTTATGGCCTGATGCAGGAAGTCATAATGGCGACACAACAGAATTAAATAACAGTAATTATGATAATTATCCAGTTCGTAATGTAAGCTGGACAGATGTGGTTCAATACTGTAACTGGCTGAGCAGCCAGGAAAGTTTGACTTCATGTTATAGCTGGACAGATCCGAATGATCCAAATACCTATAGTATTACCATTTCAAATAACGGCTACAGATTACCAACAGAGGCAGAGTGGGAATATGCGTGCCGTGGAGGTACTACGACTGAATATTACTGGGGAGATACAATGGATCCTTTAAAATGTTGGTTCTCTTATAATTATCCACCTCCTCCAACAATGCCTCATTCTGTAGGATACGGAGGAGGTCATCCCTGGGGATTATACGATATGAGCGGAAATGTATGGGAATGGTGTAGTAACTGGTGGGAAACTAATCCTTCAGGTGGAACAGATCCAGTAGGACCAGTAACGCCGGGTACGCTTCGTGTCTTACGTGGTGGTTGCTGGGGCAATGGTGATGTCATCTGCCGGTCGGCTATGCGTGACAGCGAAGCCCCATATAACCGTTATGGCGCACATGGTGGTGGTCTCGGCTTTCGCATTGTAAAAACAAAATAGGCTCACAGATGACTCGGATTAAAGGATTGCACTGATTATTTAGAATCCGTAAAATCCAATAAGTCGTGTACCGACCATGCTCTGTTCGGTCACAACGAAATATGAGAATTTGTTCCTCCCGTCACGCGTTAAGCGTTACGACTCTCATATAAATCCGTGAGCCAGAGAAAGAAAATAACATAAGGAAGGGATACTATATGAAGAACATAAATTTTATAATAATTATTGCTCTCCTGTCAGTTTTTTTATCTGGCTGCGGTGGAGGAGAAGGAGGAACAAATAATATTAGCTTAAATACTCCGACTTCTGTAGTTTCTACATCAGACGGTTCTGTCAAATTATCGATGAAACTGCCCTTTGAAGAAAAAAACATGACAGATTCCGCCCTTCCTTACGGCACCAAAATATTAAAGATTACAGTAACAGGTGAAGCCATAACTACCCCTGTTACACAGGAATTTGACAATATAACTCAGACTGGAGAAGGGACTTATTCTGTTACTGTTTCCAATATACCGGCAGGCTTGAATGTGGCGAAAGTGGAAGTATTATCTGCAGAAAGGAATATGGTTGCTCAGAGCCGGTTCGGATTTTTTTTAACCCCCGGTACAACAGTAGATCCCGGAATTATTTACCCGGGAGTTGGAATAGAAAGTGACGGCACATGTAATCCTGAAAATATAGAAATACCGGCAGGAACAAAATTATATTTTCAAAATTATGATTATGATAATGACCGTACGGTAAAAATAAATTCTTCAGCAATTACAATCGGTCCGGTACAGAAGGCAACACATATAGTACAGCCTCTGACTCCCGAAAGTTTCAGTTCTGCTTCTTATGTGTTTAATACAGAAGGAACCTATACTTATGATACGGGTTTCGGTGCACCGGGCCGGATAGTGGTTTCCGGTAATCCCTACAATCCTGAAATGGTTTCTATAACAGGAACAGGGACAGATGCAAATGATATAGCTTATCAGATGGGACAGGCCGGTGTGGCAGAGCCGGTTCATTCCGTAAAAGTAAGTAATTTTTACATAGGAAAATATGAAGTGACAAACGGAGAATATCGTAATTTTGATTCAACAAAACCTTCTGATAATAAGCCTGTTACAGATGTAAGCTGGTATAATGCAACTGCTTATTGTAACTGGTTAAGTACAAAGATGGGTTTTGAATTATGTTACAGTGACACTAATGCTGATGGGAACCTCGATACAGTGGATATAACAAAAAACGGATACCGTCTGCCAACAGAAGCTGAGTGGGAGTATGCATGCCGGAGCGGTTCTACTACTAAATATTACTGGGGTGATAGTGTCAATGGTAGTTATTGCTGGTACGTAGATAATTCGGGAGGTATTACTCATCCTGCAGGTGAGAAATTGCCAAATAATTTCGGTCTTTTCGATATAACAGGTAATGTATGGGAATGGTGTAATGACTGGTATGACACAGTTTATTATACTGCCTGCAATACTCCTTCTGGCAATACAGTGATTAATCCAGGTGGTCCTGTATCTGCTCCTGCAAGTACACCATGGCGAGTTTTTCGGGGAGATTGTTTTAGCGGTTATGCAGATGATCTGCAAACAGCGTATCGTAATAAATATGATCCCAATTCATATAGTATCACTCTGGGCTTTCGTATCGTAAAAACAGATACAGCTTCTTATTCCGCTCCATCAATTACAGGCTTTACTCCCGGAAGTGGAACAACGGGGGATACAATTACAATAAATGGGACGAATTTTTCAACTGCTAAAGAAAATAATATAGTAAGGTTTAATGGAGTATATGCAAAAACTGAGACAGCCAGTTCGAGTCAGATAACGGTAAAGGTGCCTGCCGGTGCGGCTACGGGAAATATAAGTGTGAGAACACCCGGGGGGACTGCTTATTCCGATGGGTATTTTTATCCTATGTAATTACGGCCTGCCGGAACTTATACTCTGGCACAGTTTAATCCTCCATCTGTGACCTTTACTCATGATTTTTATCATGAGTAACGCAAAATTTCATAAAGATCCAGAGAATACAGGAGTCAGGAGTCATAATAAAAAGCATTATACAGGTTTCAAAAATCCGTGTCATCAGTGTCATCAGTTTAATCCGTGATTCAAACAACAGGGAATCAACAAAAATAAAATTTATCTTCCTCTATCTCAAATATTCCTGCTATTTCTTTCCTGTCCATACCTGCAAGAAGCATCTTTCTGGCAGACTCGATTTTTCCATTTTCATAGCTAAAGGAATTATAGCATGATCATAGAATTTCCATGTAACAAAGTCACGTTAACTTCTTCCTGTTAATACAGACAATTTCAAAGTTGATAGCTAATAATAATTTAATAGAATTATTTCAATTCCTGATTATATTAAGGCTCACTAAGAAAAGAGGTATTTACATAGATGAAAGACAGCACAAAAGAAGAAATCCTTCTGAAACTGGAAAAAGCCCTGAAGAAAATAGAAGAAATAGAAAAGATAAAAGAAGAGTTAAGACATAGAAGTAAAATAGAAGAACTTGCCACAACCATATCCACAAGATTTATAAATCTTCCGCTGGAGGAAATAGATGAAAAAATAAATCTGTCACTTGAAGAAATAGGAGAGTGTACAGGTGTGGAGTCCTGTGCCATTTTACTCTATCCCGATGATTTCGTAATAAGAAAGATTTATCACTGGGAGAGGTCTGATATGACTATTGATCTTTCATTCAGGGAAAAAATCTTTAAGGACTTAAATTTGAGCAGTATCTTCCAGGAAATGATGGAAAAACTCAAAACGGCAGAATATATTTATGTGCCAAGTGTGGATAATCTTCCCGATGAAGTAGAAAATTTGAGAAAATTCTGGAAATCCCTGGGTATAAAATCTCATCTTACAATCCCCCTTTATGCAAGCAATACATTTATGGGACATTTTGCATTTGAAACAGACATGAAAGAAAAATACTGGACTGAAGAAGACATAAAACTCGTAAAACTCATAGGCGACATATTTTCCAATGTCCTCGACAGAAAAAGGATAGAAGAAGAGCTGATGAAGGCAAAGGAAGAAGCGGAAAAAGCAAGCAGGGCAAAGAGTGAATTCCTTGCCAACATGAGTCATGAAATACGAACGCCTCTTAACGGAGTAATAGGCATGGTAGGACTCCTTATGGATACATCCCTTACGGCAGAACAGAAAAGATATGCTTCCATCGCAAAACTCTCGGCAGGCTCTCTTCTGAATGTCATAAATGACATACTGGATTTCTCAAAGATAGAAGCGGGGAAACTGGAATTTGATATGGTAACATTCGATCT
Source organism: uncultured Synergistia bacterium (assembly GCA_937888925.1). The sequence goes on from CALARM010000243.1 coordinate 8,030, forward strand.
TCGAAAAACTGTGGAAGAAATTCTCGATTCAATGGCCCTTTCTGCTTATGAAAAAAATCTTGCTTTTGCATGTCATATTGAGGAAAACGTACCTTTATATATTAAAGGAGATCCGGGAAGACTCTGCCAGATTATATATAACCTTGTAAATAATGCCGTAAAATTCACGAAAGAAGGAGAAGTCATACTCCATATAAAACTCAAAGAAATGAAAGATAATATGGCAGAAATTCTCTTTTCAGTTACGGATACGGGAGAAGGGATTCGTGATGACAAAAAAGACATACTCTTTAAATCCTTCTCACAGGTGGATTCATCATCTACAAGAAGACATGGAGGCACAGGTCTCGGCCTTGCCATTTGTAAAAAACTTTCTGAAATGATGGGAGGAACCATAGGATTTGAAAGTAAAGAAAGACATGGCTCAACCTTCTGGTTCACCTCGGTTTTTGAACATGACATATCAGGCAAAATACCTGAATACAGGGATATTTCAGATAAAAAAATCCTCGTTGTAGATGATAACAGAACAAACAGATTAATTGTTTCAGAATATGTCCGGTTCTACGGATGTATCACAGATGAAGCTTCAGACGGCGAGGAAGCTCTCACGAAACTTTATGTGGCGAAAGAAAAAGGCACGCCTTTTGATATAGCCATAATAGATATGGAAATGCCAGGCATGGACGGAAGAACTCTCGGAAAGAAAATAAAAGAAGATCCTCTTATAGCACCCACTCTCATGATACTCTTAAGTTCCATATGCCGTTACGGAGATATGCTTCTTATGAAGAAAACAGGTTTTTCTTCCTATCTTACAAAACCGGTAAAAAGAGAACAGGTCTATAATTCCATATGTATAGCGTCAGGTCTGATGGATGAAAAGGAAGAGATGCCCGACAATGTTAAAAAGAACAATGAAAGATACAGAATACTTGTAGCAGAAGATAACAGGCAGAGCCAGGAATTACT
>CALARM010000244.1 GCA_937888925.1 uncultured Synergistia bacterium
AACTTTCATTCAGTGAAGACGAAGTAGATCCTTTTGCACCTTCTCTTGCCAGTCCTACCCATGTCAAAGCTTCACCTGAGAAAATACCGGAAGTAAAAGAAAAAAAAGATCCTTACGTGGATCAGATTCCTGACAGAATAGATATGTATATATATATAGTCAAAGAACATGAAGATTATAATAAACGTTATCTTGCCATATCAAATCTAAAACCTTCAGACGGAGACAGAGTAATAGAAGTGCTGGCTGAAGCCCTTAAAGATCAGAACAGGACAGTAAGAACTCAGGCTGCTATTACCCTCGGGAAAACCGGAGATAAAAGAGCACTCTATGTAATTATGGAAGCTCTGGAAAAAGATGAAGACCCTGCCATCAGAGAAACCTGTGCATCAATTATGGGAGACCTTATGGATCCAAGAGCTATAGATCTATTGATAAAAGCTCTGAAAGATAAAGATAGCTTTGTCTGTGGTGCTGCTCTTAAAGGATTGACACAGTTTAACGATCCCAGAATAATGGATGCCATAATAGAATATTCCGAATCATGTGACAGCTCTCAATGGCCTGATATAGTTCAGTTCCTTGCAACTAACGGTGATAAGAAAATAGTGAAAACCCTTTATAAAATATGTGATAAAACTACAGATATCGATCTCAAGGTAAATATAATGTCTATTTTAGCAGAAGAAAAATACAGAGAATCTTCAACAGTTGATCTGCTCATAGGAACATTAAGAGATAGTAACAGTAAATTAAAAATAAGTGCTATAAAAGCCCTTGGAGATATGGGAGATAAAAAAGCTATAAAACATTTATGTGATTACCTGACAGAAAAAGATCAGGAAATCTGCAGAACTGCAGATGAAGCTCTTGCAAAACTGGGTTATAAGAAAACAGCTCTTACAAAACTAAAAGCTATCTTCTTTAAAAAATATTAAAATTTTTATAAAAATAAAAAATTACTACAATATTTTATTACCTTCTGCGTTTATATAATATCATAAACACAGGAGGCGAATAAAATGAAACTACTGGTTACAAGTTTACTCATTCTATCACTCATTTTCTCTCTTGCTTATTTTACCTGTACAGTGGCACAGGAAGGGCCATGTGGGCCGAAGCATAACAAATCTGATAATATGCCGTCTGGCCCTCCCGGTCCACCGGAAGGCCGGGGGTGTCCGCCGTCTGGTCATCCCAATCCGCCGGAAGGCCGGAACTGTCCGCCAGCGGAATTAACAGATGTACAGCTCCAGGAATTAATGACTTTTTGCAAAGAGTACTTTCCGACTTTTTACAAATCCCTCGAAGGTCTTAAAAATTCCAATCCCCTTATGTACAAAAAAGCTACAGGTGAAAAATTTGCTTTCATGTTACATTTAAAGGAACTCAGAGACGAGGAACTCCTTAAAGTTATAACAGGGAAAATAGAGCTGGAAGATAAATCCAGAGAACTGGTACGAAAATACAAAGAAAATGAAGGAAACGATACTGCACAGGCATCTATCGAAAAGGAACTGGAGAAAATCCTCTCTGATATTTTTACTCTCAGACAGAAAGAAAATCAGTTACAGGTAGAGAAAATGGAAAAAGAAATCAAACACATGAAAGAGATTATTTCTGAGAGAGAAAAGAATAAAAACATTATAATAAAAGATGGACTGAATAAGCTGACAGGTAAATCAGAATATCTTGAATGGTAAAAAAGCTGTGACGCGTCGCACCCGGCGCGTCACTTCACCGCTATAAATTGACATCTTGCCTGAATACTATCACTGTTATTACCTGTCAATTTTACAGGCTTCTCTCCTGACGGATTTATCTTGAATAAACTTATGGTTCCCTCTTCAAGAGCCTGAAAAACTATATATTTTCCGTCATATGTCCAGGACGGATAGATACTCTCTTTAAAACCTGTATTGATTTTCTTCTGTACCCCCTGTGACAGAATATATAAACTCCATAAACCATCACTGTTTCCGCAGAAAGCAATCTTTTTTCCGTCAGGTGATATGGAAGGAAAAGATTTCTCAAACCCGCTCTGTGTTAATACTTTAAGATTTTTACCGTCTATGTCCATACTATATAGTTCATTGCTGCCGTTTCTTTCTCCTGAGAAAAGGATTTTTTTTCTATCAGGATAGAGAACAGGGTGAATGGCCAGAGTAAAATCAGTTGTAAGAAGGGAAACTTTTTTTGTATCAAGAGTCATTCTATATATGGCAGGTTTCATGTCCCGGAAGGACTGAAATATAATATTATTCTTATCTATAAAACCTGGCATAATATCATTACTTCCGCTATTTGTTATTCTTTTTTCACCTGTGCCGTCAGAATTTATTGTATAAATACTCCATATTCCGTCCTTATTTCCTGAATATATTATGTTCATTCCGTCAGGAGATATTGAAGGGAAAGCTTTTTCGTATTTTTCTTTTGTTACTTTATGAAGATTGGAACCATCAGGGTTAATGGTATATATATTCATAATATCATCGGCATCCGATACAAATATTATTTTTTCTTTTAATTTAACATTGATAAAAGGAGCAGGAGAAACATGCACTGTCGGTGTCATAGAAGATTTAACCTGCGGTGTCGGAGTTGCCGGGACAGGGGAAATCTGCGGGACAGTCGGTGAAGGAGTAAAAGCAGGGAGAGGAGCAAAACTGATATCTTCCCTCTTTAAAATTCCGTTTTTCCCGGCACTTATTATGAAATGTACAGAACCTGTTTCTTCATGTTCCCATATTAATTGATCCTGACAAGAAACATATTTATCACGGGATATTACATTTCCATTTATATCGAATATAGTTTTTACTATAATCTTTTTTCCGTCTTTAAAATCTTTTTCTATCTGCATATAACCTTTTTCTGACGGTTCCGTATATATATCCATAGAGGAAAGCTTATCTTTTAATAAATTCATTTCTTTGAAGATATCTGATGCAGTAAGTTCTTCTCCCGTACCGGCATAAGTATAAATAATGGTAAATAAAAATAAAGCAATAGTAAATAATATAACATATAAAGTTTTTTTCATAAATACCCCTCTGTTTTTTACTGTAAAAATACAAAAAATTATATAATACCTGAAAGAGAATTACAAGTATTTTATAGTGTATTTCGTAAGTTATTGGAATTTAATTAGAGTGAAAAGTGAAAAGTGAAAAAAACAGGATATTACTCACTGTTCACCATTCACTTTTCACTTTTTATTTACTTTGCTTTCGGCGGTACAGGTGGCATTGCCGGAGGAATAGCTTTTTTCACCTGTGTTATCTGTGCAGGCTGAGCTGTAACCTGCGGATTGCTCTGTGTCTTATCAGTAATACTCTGTTTCATCTTCTGCCGGAAAGCTTCTACCTGGGGATCACGAACCTGTGTGCTTTCAAGTTTATGAAGCTGTTCAGTCAACTTATCAGAAAGGAACATGCCTATAAGACCTTCTATAAGATTTCCGCTGCCTCCCTGGCCTGTTCCGCTTCCTCCGAAGATTATCTTTGGCACAACATCTACATGGGCAGTCTCGATAGCTTCTGCAAACCTGTTCATTACCTGCTGCATGACCTGGAATTGAGGTCCTCCGTAGGCTCTCACCTGTTCTTCCGTTGCCATGGCCTGTGCTATACCTATACGGGCCACCTTTTCAGCTTCAGCTTCTGCCATTATACGAATCCTTTCAGCTTCAGCTTCTGCAAGGGCCTTTATCTGGTTGGCCTGCTGGAGTGCTTTCTGATATTCTGCTTTACCCTGGTTTGTCTGGACTGTAATACTCAATTCGGACTCTGTCATTACCTGCTGCTGACCTGCACGGGCCTGGGCTTCACGGAGTTCCCTTTCTTTCTGAGAAGCTTTTTCCTGCTGGGAATAGGTCTCTACCTGTTCTTCTGCAATCTGTCTGTCACGAAGCTGAGCAAGTATATTCTCTATCTTGTTATCGCCGGGAGATGATGCGGGTGTGCCTATAAGCACTTCTTCCAGTTCCAGATTATAATGGCCGAATTTTTCTTTCATTTCTTCACTTGAAATCTGCTGTATGGAACTTCTATCCTGAAGTAACTGAATAAGGGTACGGGTCTGTCCTATATTCTTAAAATAGGCTCCCACCATCGGGTCAAGAGTCTGTTCTACAAGTTTCTTTATATCTCCGAATCTCTGTATTACAAGAGGAGCTTTCCTGTAATCTATGTGGACCACTACGGAAAGAGGCAGAGTCGGCTCAAAAGCATCTTTTGTAATGAGAGAAATTTCTGCCAGGTTTTCATCGAATTTATGAGAGCCTGTTTCACGTCTGTTCCACTTTAAAATAATATTGGTAGTAGGTACAGTAATTACCTTTCCTGCATAGGTGTTAAAAGCATACTTACCGGGCATTAAAGGAACATTCCATACACCTCTGTTTCCTTTCGATGCAAGTTCTCCATGTTTATAATCGGCTCCCGAAAGATCCTCACCTGTCGAACCTGTATAGGAAACTACAACACCAACCCATCCCACTTCAATAGTAGTTTTCGGTATCATTTCCACTGTGGCAAAAAGTCTATTTATATAATATGTGCCTTCTACCAGTGTCTGATACTGTCTTCCTCTCATACCTCCTGCAATTAAAAATTTGTCAGGGTCCTGGAAATTATTATGATAAGTTTCAGTATCTTCCGGCTCCTGTCCTACAACAGGAGCAATCAATTCACCCTGAGGCATGGAAGGGCCGTCATGAACCGTTACAATGCCGACCATATCATCGGAATCCTTTATAACTACCGGTCTGTATCCATCTCTTTCCAGTATTACTAAAGACATATTTTTTACGACTTCTTCTTCTTCACGGCTCAGAGGAAGATAATAAACCTTTTCCTCTGTAAAGACCATAAACTGTGCAAGATTTATTGCATAGGTTCCTTCACGGAGTATCTGCCTCTGAGGGCCACGCTGTCCTCCGCTCCGTAGAAAACTTTCCACATCCTGGAAATCCTTTGCCTGTAAATTGCAGGCCAGAGTCTGAGTGGCGCTTAAAGGCTGGCCGTCTCTTGCAAATACATAACCTATCTTTCCCTGGGGGATTGTTACAAGTTGAGCTGTATGAACAAAGTCACGGAAAGGCATAAGAGGGTGAATGCCTCCGCGCAATACATGGGGTTGAAAACCTGCCTCTCCGGACATTGCAATAAAACCGCTCTTGATAGAGCCGCCTATACGTCTTTCCAGAATTCCTATCTGATTATTCGGTATTATACGTATAAAATAAGTTGTTATAATCTTTACTACAGCATATAGTAAGATGATTGAACCGAAAATAATAAATATAATTAATCCTCCCATAATACATCTCCTTTAAAAAATAAACTTTTACCGGTCAGCTAGCGCTAGCGGACGAAATATGCCTGAATAAAACAAAAACCGGTAACTGATAGGATACCAAAAATCCTCTTCACCTCCTCATTCTGACTATCAGTCACATGGGCTCGATGAAAAATCTGGAATATCCATAATAAAAAAATACTTCGATAAAGTAGGATATAAATCCTTCTTATTGAATAAAAGACTAACAGCCATGACCGAGCTGGTCACAACGAAGAATGAGAATTTGTTTCTCCCGTCAAGCGTTACGTGTTATTTGTTACGATTCTCATATGAAAATATGACATAAGAAAGGCTGATGGTTTCATGTCCGTAATCTGTACAGAATGCAACATGGAAAACGATGATAATTTACAATATTGTGCCGGGTGCGGCAAAAACCTGGGAAAAAAGACTCAAAAGGAAAATACCCTTACCACCGGTATATTACTGGACAACAGGTATGAAATAAAGGAACGTATAAAATCAGGCGGTATGGGCTCCGTATATAAAGCCTTTGATAAACGGCTCAGAAGAATCTGTGCTGTCAAAGAAATGCTCTCTTTTCATACTAAAGAAAAGGAACAGGAATATGCTGTAAAAAGATTTGAAGAAGAAGCATTTATACTGTCAAATCTAAAACATGATAATCTTCCTGTAGTTTATGACTATTTTATTGACTCGGAGAAATATTATCTTATTATGGATTTAATTGAAGGAGAAGATCTCGAAACGTTACTTAAAAGAGACGGCAATCCCGGATTGCCTGAAGATACTGTTTTGCAATGGGCAAAAGATATATTAAATGTCCTTGTATATCTTCATGGCAGGAATCCCCCCATAGTTTACCGTGATATAAAACCTTCCAATATTATGATCAGATCTGACGGTCGTGTTATGTTAATAGATTTCGGGATAGCCAGAACATTACAGGAGGAAGACGGAGAGAACAGAACAATTATAGGTACTGCCAGCTATGCTCCTTTAGAACAGTATCAGGGCAGGGTTGAGCCAGGGAGTGATCTTTATGCACTTGGAGCAACGATTAACCACCTGCTGAGCGGGAAAGACCCAGTACCTCTGGCACATGGAGAATCTATAGCTCCCAATATTTCTGACAGTTTAAAACAGGTTCTCATAAAAGCATTGCAGGAAAAAGTAGAAGATCGCTTCAGCAGTTCAAAAGAAATGTTGAGTGCTTTAACTTCTATGGATATAATTCATTTGCAGAAACCTGTAATAAGTCCTGTGCCATCTCTAAAACAGTCAGTTAAATATATATTTTCACAGAAATGGGGTACAGCCGGTACAGGGGCCGGACAGTTTTATTCACCTAAAGGCATCAATACAGACTTACAGGGATATATTTATGTACTGGATCCGGACAATAGAAGTGTACAGAAATTCGATTCCGATGGTAATTTGCAACTCAGATTACCTCTGGATGATTATGCCTCCGTAGAACTTGATCTTTCTCCCGGTATAGCAGTAGATTCCAGTTCTATGATTTATATTGTAGATACAGGTAATGATATGGTTAAAAAATTTGATTCATCAGGTAAGTTTCTATTAAAATGGGGTGGGTTCGGCACAGATAACCGGCAGTTTTGCCGTCCCTGCGGTATTGCAATAGATACTTTAAACAGGATTTATATAGCAGATACCAGAAACCATCGAGTTCAGATCTTTGATTGTCATGGGAATTTTATTATGAAATTCGGCCTTTACGGAACTGAAGATTATGAATGTTATTATCCTAAAGGAATAGCAGTAGACAGAGACAGTAATATTTATATAACCCATGCCAAAAAAAATCGTATACAGAAGTTTGATAATCAGGGTAATTTCATAATGAAATTTGGCTATAAAGGCTCAGGAGACGGGCAATTCGAAGATCCGAATGACCTGTATGTAGATTCTTCAGAAAATATCTATGTAGCAGATACATTAAATAATCGTATTCAGAAATTTGACAGAAACGGTAATTTTATTATGAAAACCGGTAAATACGGGGCAGGGGACGGAAATTTTAAAAATCCTAACGGTATTGCAGTGGACTGGCAGGGAAATATTTATGTTGCAGATACAGGCAATAAGAGGATAGAAAAATTTTCCCCTCTCTAAAGTCATTGTAATATACATTATCTATTTACTTTTTTTTATTTTCCGTGATAATATATAGTAATAAAAGTTAAATTTCTACTAAGGGAGATTGGTCAAAATGATAGGTACAATAACATCTAAAATAACTCAATACGTAAGTCCAGGGCAAAATAAAGAAGCAGGAGAAAAAAAGACTGCTCCTCCCGAACAAAAACCTGTTGAAACTCCACAGGTTCCTGCAAGTGATTCTTTTTCTACAGATAATAAAATTGCAAAACCTTCCAGTGATCCTGCAGGTTCAAAAGAGTTTGTAGGAGTTCAGTCCAGTCTGGCACAGGAAGTAACAGGTTCTCAATCCGGTGGTGCAGCCCGGGAATATTCTGCTGAGCTGAAAACTGAAGGAACTACTGCTGAAAAGGAAGCAGCACCTGTGGACAGGAACAAATCTATTGATATAATCGGGAATACGCCGGAAGCCCAGGCAAGACGGGTAGAACTCCTTAGAAATACTCCTCAGGTAAATAAAACAAATGGAAAAGATGGAGAAGGTATGTGCGGCGGTGCTTCTCTTTCAAGTGCCATGGTACTGGATAGCGGAAAAAGTCCTGAAGCAGCGAAAAAAAATGCCGAAGCAATAAGAAGTGTATATGCTGAAAGATGTAAAGGTAAAAAACTTACACCTGAACAGGATGAAGCTCTCAAACATTTAGCAGACGGGAAACTGAGTGTTAAAGATTCAGAACAGCTTCAAAAAGTAATGTACGGTATTACTCAGAATGTCCACGGACAGGGTGACGGCGGAGTTAATGTAGAAGGCATGGCAGAAACAGTAAACATGCTCCGTGCAAAAGGAGGATTTGCCGGCAAATCTGATGTTACATTCCATCTTAATGAAGGCGGAACATCCCGAACAGGAGGTAAACACTGGACTACCACTGTAGATAACACCCATGTAGACACATGGCCTACCAATTATAGCACTGACAAACCGAATAATGGGCCTCACTATGCTGTAGTTACAGGTAAGAATCAGGGTATCGGCCATGGAAATAACGGATGGGTCGGAGAAGTAAATGTACCGGGAGATGGCAATACAAAAATGTCTTTTGACCCGACCAACGGCAGCAACGACAGAGGCTTAAAGAACCCTGTAACGGTAGAATTTGATACAAAGAGCTATAACGGGAAAAGCTTACAGGAAATATTTGAATTTGATGCAACAGGAAAAGATATTGAAAAAGCAATGGATAAGCAAAAAAGCAGGGAAATTTACGATACGAGAATGGAACAGGCCGGAAACGAATGGAAAAAGATGGAAAAAGAAGATTTCAATAAATTTATAGAGGTTACTACAGGCCCCCGTAAAGAGGAATATGACGAATATCTGAAATGGAAACACAGTAGAAACAATCCTTAGTACCACACCGGGTAAATTAGTAACCATGTTATCAGCTTCTGCCCTGCAGGCTCTTGCGAAGAAAAATAATTTGCCTTATATAACTTGTTTTACAGACAATAAATTAACCCTTATTTAATTTTTAATTCTATATAAAAA
>CALARM010000245.1 GCA_937888925.1 uncultured Synergistia bacterium
TTCCAAATCTGCATCACTCTGTTATAAAAAAGCAGGAGAAATATGTCCTGACAAAGCACAGAAATTTTTTATAGTCATGGCCCAGACAGAAGAAAAGGCAAACAATCCGACAGGCGCATTTGCCAATTATAAAAGAGCAGTAAGCATGATAGATAAATACAGAGATATATATGACATAGAAATTGGGAAATCTACCGATGGAAAGATTGAAGGATACAGCAAACTGATGGAACTTCACCCGAAGGATCCAAAGGTTTTAAAAAAGCTGGTTGTCCTTTATGAAGGCAAGGGACAGTATCCACAGGGTATATCAATCTGCAAGTATATTTTGAAAGAAAATAATAAATAATCTACAATAAATATTTTTCTCCATGTATTGACTTTTTGTTTTTTGTCGTGATAAGAGAATTATAAGAAATGTTAGTTTTTACATAAAGGAGGAAAATATATGGGACCGGGACTTAACAGTATGATAAGACAGGGATCTGTAAATAATTCACAACATATATATAACAAAGACCTTTCACAGGGAGCCAGAAGCGGTCAGCTTAACAGAAACGAGTTTATGAGTCTGACCAATTTCGATCAGCAAACAAGACAGTTAGAAGGGCAGTTTCTTAAAGACGGTCAAATGTCTGCCAATGAAAAAGCCATTCTGGATCAGAGAATGGCCTATTCACGACAGATGCTGGACATTTACAAAAAGGGTGATTTCCAGCCAATGCAGCAAATGCCAATGAATCAGATTGAAGCAAGACAGCAGAATCAGATGAACCGTATTTATTCCGGACTCAGAGACGGAAGTCTTGCCAACGGAGGTATTTTCGGAGGAGACGAAGGAGCGAAAGCTTTAGATAGAGTCGGTGATATATCGACCAATTACGGGAAAGCACAGGTCGGAGGTTTTTTAAGTCCTGAAAGCTGGGGAGGACTCAATAATCAACTCGATAACAGCAGTGCAAATATTTTTAATTTAAGACATAACTGGATGAACGGCCCTGCCTGTCCTCTGCCGGATAATGTAAGTTTCGGTGGCTTCGGAGGATTTATGGGGCGTTACTGGTAACGGGCGAATTGTGACGGGTGACGCGTAACGCGTATCGGGAAGTTGGTTCTGATAATTGACAGAATACTCACTGTCATCAGTTATAAAACGTGAAAGGCAAAATATTACTTTCACGTTTTATTATTTTACGACAAAAGAAATTTATGATATAATATAAAAAATAATCGTGTTAGTCATAAGTAATCAGAGAAGAGGATGGTCATGAAACTTAAAAAGGAAGAAAAATTTTACCTGTTACAGCTACTTAATAACTTAAAAGAAACAGGAGAAACATTTAAAGCTATATCAAATCAGGAAATAGACGAACTTTATGAAGACTATATGGATGTTCTGGAAAAAGGAAGAAAAAACATTTCTGATTATGAAGAAACATTTAAAGAAAAAAAAGAACTATCAGAAGAAGTTACCGGCCTTCTTTCGGAAGTGAAGAATATAATAAGAAATTATATTGAATTCATAGATGAAGAAGATATTGAATTACTTGAAAGTTCTATGAAAAAGATTGAAAATCTAAAAAACATGGCAGAAACTATAGAAATAGACATATATGCAGACATCCCTCCTCCGTCAATCAAACTTGCCCTTACCTTTGACGATGCAGTTAAAATAAATGGCCTCCTTTTACATCTTCTGGACATAGGGAACAGGCTGGAGCAGAATGACAGTAAAGATGACTTTATTGAAACCCTTGAACAGGATTCCATCATCATAGAAAAAGAAGAAAAACTGTATGATCATGATTGTCCTGTAGACAGAAAGATAATTGATATCTTCGAAAAAGCTGCTGATATAATTGAAATATACAAAGAATTCATAGAAGAAAAAAAAGATCTGTCCTGTCTGAGAAATTCTATAGAGCAAATTAAAATAATTTCATCACCTCTTCAGGACATACTGGCAGGACATGATAAAGAATTAAAGCTTCTTGGCCTTGTAAATTATCTTACGGAAACAGGGAAAAAATTAAGGCATATTCATGCCACTATGGACGGAGAAGATGCAGAAAATGCTATAGAAGAAGTTCTTACGGGGCTTTACAGGGATCTGGATAAAATAGAATCGGAAAGGAATAGATACTCCATCCATGATGAAAGTGATAAAATCGGCATAGAAGCACTGGATCTCTGCAAAAAAATAACGGAAAATTTCATTGAAGCCATAGAAGGAAATAATGTTACCCTCGTGAAAGATAGTTTTGATATTATACTGAAAGCCGGCGAGCTGGTAGGTAATTATAGAAAAATTCATCATGAGGAAAAGGAAACATCTCTTCCTCAATATCTTATAAAAACAGGAAAAGAACTTAAAAGTATTTATACAAGCAATCTGGAAGACAGAGAAAAATATTTTAATATAATGCTTGAAAGACTTGAAGTAGATAGAAATAAATTAGAAGAAAAGAAAAAGAAATATTTTGACTCTCATGAAATTTCTCAGGAAATTAAAGAACAGACTTCATTTATTATAAAACCTGTAGATGGAAATGTAACTGACATATACGATAAAGCCATAGAAATTATAGATAATTATATAAATTTCATAGAAGAAGATAAAAATATAAAATTAATAAATGATTCTTTTGAAATAGCCCTTTATATAGACTATTTGCTGAATGAAACAGAGCGAATGGTGGAAGATATACAATCCAGAGGGCCTAAAGCAAGAGCAGTTATCGGAGAAGCATAATCTATAATGTACTATATTCCTATGTGTCATCTGCCAATTAAGAGGTTAAGATTTTTTCACGCGTCACGTGTCACGATAAAATGAAACCATTAAAATTTGATGAAGAAAGAGCATTTCAGTTTATAGAAGAACAGGTAGCCTTTGGCCCCAGACCTGCAGGAAGTACGGCTCATGAGAAAGTCCAGGCTTATCTCTCTGATAAACTTTCAGAGATTGTAGATGATTTTAATCCTCATATATTTGAAGAAAAATTTTTCAATAAACCATGTATATGTAAAAACATAAGAGGAACTATCCATGGGAAAAACAGAAAGAGCCGTATCCTTATAGGTTCCCATTACGACACAAGACCCTATGCAGATGAAGACAGCAACCCTGACAACCACAAGGAACCGGTTTTAGGAGCAAATGACGGAGCGTCAGGTATAGCAGTTTTACTGGAACTGGCACGAATATTTAATGTAAAAAGACCGAAATGCGATATAGAGATAGTATTTTTTGATGCAGAAGACTGGTGCCGTATAGACGGTAAAGATGTATCTCTCGGAGCCCACAGATATGTAGAAGATAATATGGATAAACTCCCTGATAAAGTAATAATTATCGACATGATTGGCGGGAAAAACATGGAACTGGATGTCGATCTCCACTGTTTTATCCATAAGAATTGTGAAGAACTCACACTGAAACTATTTCGCCTTGGCAGAAACCTGAACTACCCTGCCTATAATTTTACCAAACCTGATACATATAAATATATAGTCTGTGATCATATTCCATTTATATTAAAAAGAATTCCTGCAACCATACTTATAGATATAGATTACCCGCCATGGCATACAGTGTCGGACACTCCCGAACACTGCGATCCCTTTTCCCTGAAACAGGCTGGAGATGTACTGTATCAATATCTCAGATGAAACGGCACTGATGTAATTTAATGAAAAGTGAAAAGAATAGGAAATTATTCACTTTTCACTCATTTTTAATTATAATTTAATTATGAAAGAATATCTTGAAAGAACCTATAGAAAGAGCATGAAAAGCTCTGACCTTATATATTTCAATGTTTCAGACGGAGAAAGTGATTTATATATCGGAGCATTAAAAGATATTTCAGAAAAAGCAATTACTTCTTTAAAAAAACACAGAAAATCAATAATAGACTACATATCACATGATCCCCTCTTTAAAACGTCCCTCTCCCCTCTTCCTGTTATAAATGGCATGTGTCCTTTAATAAAGGATATGACAGAGGCAGCTTCCATTGCAGGAGTCGGCCCTATGGCATCTGTGGCAGGAGCCATAGCGGAATATGTTGCCTGCGATTTATTGCCCTTTTCAGAAGAATTAATCATAGAAAACGGAGGAGATCTCTTTATTACAGGTAAGAAAGACAGAAAAGTCGGAATCTTTGCAGGTTCTTCTCCCCTGTCGGGGAAAATAGCCATAAACCTGGAAAGCTCATTTCTTCCTGTTGCAGTAGCAACATCGTCCGGTACAGTAGGCCCTTCCATTTCTTTCGGCAAAGCAGATGCAGTCGCTGTCGTATCGCCTTCCGGTTCTATTGCAGATGCAGCAGCCACAGCCATAGGGAATATTGTCTCAGATGCGGAGGATTTCAATAAAGCAGTAGAATTTGCAGAGAACATATCGTCCATTATCGGAGTCATTATAATATGCAAAGATAAAATGTGTCTCACCGGAGATATTAAAATTTCTCCCTGTAACACTGTATAAATATCTCCTGGCCATTGCATTTTGATTATCCTTATGTTATTCTTTTTATAATAACAAAAAGGAGGGATACAAATGAAACATATATCAATTATATTCATTCTTTCAATTCTTTTCTTTACTTCCTTCTCACTTCTGGCAGAGGAAGGATATATTCCGTTCGGAACAGGTATTGTACTGGGTAAACCCACATTTCACCGTGGTAAAGTCATAGCCTACTATATATGGGAAAACAACGGTATAGTTAATGTGAGATGGTCAAGTAATGGTTGCGCCCATATATTTAAAGGTAAAATTACGGCAGACACTGCTTTTTCCAATGTAGTAAGGGTCGGAGCGGAACAGGGCGATTTTGTAATCAAACCTGTGAGGAATGAAATTGTTTTTTCCGCCACTACTTCCACTCTTCTCGACGGGTTTTCTTTTCAGATCAATAATCCTTCAAAGGTAAAGGTAAGTCTTTTCGTTGACGGTAAACATATAGATCCGTCTTATATCTATATAGGTAAAGATAATGCAAATCCGCCGGGTAATCCGGTAATTTTTTACAGGCCATAAATCGTGAGTCGTGAATCGTGAGTATTGAATAGGGGTGAACTGTGTTCGCCCATTACCTGTGAAAATACGTATTATGCATCACGCATTACGAAACCACCTGTTACACGTTACTCGTTACGATTATAAAAAAGGAGTTTTTCAATGTTCAAAAAAATAACATTTCTTTTAATATTTATTAC
>CALARM010000246.1 GCA_937888925.1 uncultured Synergistia bacterium
TCCGGGAGTGAAAAATTTGTTTCAATTATCCAAAAAAACCTGTTATGGTCTTCGTGCTTTATTTGAGCTTGCCCTTGCTCATGGTAAAGGGCCTGTAACCACGTCAACAATCGCAGAAAAACAGAATATTCCCATACCGTTTCTTGAGCAGATTTTTTATGAGCTTAACAAGGGAGGTATTATATCCAGTAAAAGAGGGCCAGGCGGCGGGCACAGGCTTGCTAAAAGGCCTGAAGATATAAAATTCAGTGATATAATCCAGATACTTGAAGGGCCGGAATTCCTTTTTGATTGTCTCGGTCCGGAAGTCGATCTCCATGCATGTAAGGAATACAGTCTGTGTCCTTCCCGTTTATTTGTGAATCAACTTGCAAGGAAAATAAAAGATATTTTCGATACTTTTACTATGACAGATTTAATCCATATATGGGTTGAAGAAGTAAGAAAGAAGTAGTGAAGAGTGAAAAGTAAAAAGTGAAGAGTGAAGAGTGAAGAGTGAAGAGTGAAAAGTGAAAAGTGAAAAGTGAAAAGTGAAAAGTGAACTGGTCACTGGTCACTGGTCACTGATAACTGGTCACTGGTCACTGGTCACTGGTCACTGATCACCCTTCTTTCCAGGTCTTATTATAGACAGAGAATAATTTTCCAGATCGAAATATTTTTTTGCCACATTATTTACATTTTCCAGTGTTACATTCTCTATAAGAAGAGGATAGGCCTTTACCCTCTCATAACCGAGTCCCAGTATTTCATATGAGGAATACTTGGTAGCCCGGGCTATTCTTTCCTGGAGAGTAATTTCATATCTTCCTTTTATCATGTTTTTAGCTTTTCTCAGCTCTTCTGCAGTTACTCCTTCATCCCGGACTTTTTCCAGTTCTCTCAATAATGCTTTTATCGCTTTTTCTTCCATCTCGGGGCCTGTACCTATATAAGCTTTAAAACTCCCGTTTTCTATACCATGTTCCAGATAGCAGAAAATTACATAAGCAAGACCCTGAATATCTCTGAGTTCTATAAAGAGCCTGGAACCCATGCCATGTAATATGGAATTTAATACAATAAAATCTATGTAATCTTCCGAATTTACGGAAGGAGCGAGAAAACCTATTGCTATAGATGACTGTCTTATATCTTTTTTCTTTATCGATTGTTTCATTTTCTCCGGCTTCTCTTCTCCGGCAGGACATGGGAAATCTTTCGTATTATCTCCTTTACCTCTGATAGAATGTTCAAATTCAGAAATAATATCTTCTCTGTTAAAATTACCGACAACCGATATATACAGATTTTCTCCATGGACATAATTACCATAAAAATCGATGATATCTTTTCTCTGAATATTTTTTATAGTTTTTTCTGTTCCTGTAACAGGCATTCCGTAAGGATGATGTTTAAAAATCAGACTGTCACATTTTTCTATGCACATTCTCATCGGGTCATCGTATTTTTCTCTAATATCAGATAAAATAAAAATCCTTTCTTTTTCTATTTCATACTCAGGGAATGAAGGGTTTGTAAGGACATCGAGAAAGATATTCAATCCTTCTTTAAAATATCTATCAATAATAGCCATTGAAAGTCCGAAAGAATCTTTTCCTGACCTGGGAGATATAAAACTCCCAAGAGACTCTATCTGTTCTGCGATTTCTCTGGCAGTTCTGTTTTTAGTACCTTTTATCAGTAATTTACTCATAAATCTGCAGATACCGTTTGTTTCTTCAGTTTCAAACCTGACTCCTCCTTTGAGTCCTGCATAGACAGCTACTACGGGCAGAGTTTTATCCTGCTCCAGTATTAATGTCACTCCGTTTTTGAGCATGACTTTTTCTGCATTTACGGTATGTGTTTCTTCTGCTGTTTTCTTTGAAACATATGGGGCAGATTTGCTGTTACCTCTTAACAGATTTTCCATTTCTTCCGCTGATATATTCAGATGATCTTTTGAACCCAGAGGACTGTATATGGATATACTGCAATTATCAAGTTTTAGATATTTTTCTGCCACATCTTTTATATCCTGTTCCGTAATTTTTTTGAGTATATTCAGGTATTTTTTTGCCATCGTATAATCGCCAAGACCTGCACAGTGACCGATTTTATCAGATTGACCGTCTACTGTTTCCAGATCAAATAAATAATCATTTTCTATAGATACTATGGCTTTCCGCAGTTCTTCCTCTTTTACTCCCTTTTTAATGAGTTCTATTTCATACCATAGAGCTTTAAGCATATCCGGTGCCGTATCTTCATCAGTTACTGCAGATATTATAAAAAGACCGGGGTCACGGCCGTTTATATCTCCAGTGCCTATAGACATAGCCAGTTGCCTTTTCTCTTTGAGTTCCTGGTATAATCTCGAACTTCGTCCCTGTCCAAGGATAAAAGACAGAATTTCCATTGTAAATGAATGTGAATGAAGTTCGTCGGGAATATGGAATCCTATGTCTATATAGGTTCTCTCTATATCACCTTTGAAATAGTCATAACGTAATTTTTTCTGAGGTACCTCTACAGGTGAAAGATTTACGGCATCTTCTTTTCTGTCAGTTAAAGGATAAAGCGCTTCAAGCTGTTCTATAAAATCTTCTATTTTAACATTTCCTGCAAGTATAAGGGTCATATGTTCGGGACGATAATACTGGTTGTAAAAGGACATAAGTGAATCTCTTGTAAAATTTTTTATCAGGTTTTCTTCTCCTATTATAGAACGTCTGTATCTGTGCTGTTTGAAGGCAATTTTCATCAGATTTTCCCATGAACGTACAGCCGGAGTGTCATCTCTCATTTTACATTCTTCTATAATTACGTGACCTTCTTTTTCTATTTCCTGAGGATCAAAGGAAGAATGTTTCAGTGCATCAAGAAGGATTTCAAGGCCTTTTGAGAAGTTTTCTTTCGGTATGGTAATTTGATAGGCTGTTGCTTCATAACTGGTAAACCCGTTTAAATATCCGCCAAGCTCTTCTATTTCTTTTGATATTTCACCTACTTTTCTCTTCTCTGTTCCTTTAAAAAGCATATGTTCTATGAAGTGAGCAATACCTGCCATATGATCTTCTTCGTTGTTGGAGCCTGCTCTGATCCAGAGATTAATGGAAACCATTTTTGCATGTTCCATATGCTTCAATAAAATTTCCATACCGTTTTCCAGTTCTATTCTCGTTATATCTACATCAGCATTGTAGTAATGTTCTTTAATGATAATTTCCTCCCCTCGGGAAAATAAGATGTGAGAATGGCCACAAATTGGGCGAGGACAGATTGTCCTTCATATCTGTAATGACTATAAAAATATTCCTTTATGTTCACTATATTTTAAGAAGTTCCTTCCTTGAAAAATAAAAAAATAGCGGAAAAATCAACAAAACAAAAAGAGTTGTTTTTCACAACTCTTTTTTGTTGGCTCGATAATAAGATTTTTATATCTTTCTACATCATGCATATAATGCTTCAACTCCCGGTCATCAGAATTCTTCTACAACTTCTTTCAGGCATTTCTCGCATATACCATGTGACACATCCAGAAGTTCGTCACAGTCTTCTATATATTGGCCGTCAATCATAAGACAGAGACACCAGGCACATTGATGTATCTCCGGACATGTCATTAGAGCAAGCATTTTTACCACCTCCTCTCATGAATTTTCCTGATGGAAACACCATCAACATTATCCCGGTTGTAAGTGAAACCTCCTGTGACGCGTAACACGTAACGCACCACGAACATTAAAATCCTCCCATAGCCACATGAGACTCCCCTGTTAAAGGAGTAAATACCATTTTTATACACTGTTTTTTTAGCGTAATTTCTTTTATCCTGTTTTTACTCATCGTATCATATACTATAATTTCACTTTTCTGGTTTTCAGCTACAGCAGGGCTGCATATATAAAAATATTTACCATCTGATGAAAAAGTTATGGAAGCTACGTTTTTCTTTACCAGCAGCTCTCCTGTAATCCTGTTCTGTACCGGATCTATAAGCAATATACTTTTTGTTTCAGGTATTACGACACAGATCAGTTTTTCATCGGGATATACTGTAATATCTCTTGCAAATCCCGGTGTAGTGATAGTGCTTATTATTTTTTTAGTTTTTATATCAATTACCGATACTGTTTCAGATGCAGAGTTTGCAACATATAATTTCTGTACCATAGAATTAAAGGCTATTGCTACAGGTCTTCTTTCTACAGGAATATTTTTTACTAATTTATTGTTGTTAATATCAATAACAGATATGTCATTTGACGAGTAATTACATACATATAACTCTTCGCCTGCCATTACTGCATCTACCGGTTCTTTCCCGGCAGGTATGTGAGCCAGTAACATCTGGCTTTCTCTGTCTATTACAGTTACTGAATTTCCTTTTTTGTTCAGTACAAAGAGCCTGTCACCTTTCCTGGAGAGTTTTACGCTTACCGGTTCATCTTTTACTATTATATTATTTATTTCCTTTTCCTGTTTTATGTCTATGACTGAAAGTCTGTTCCCTGTTCTTGTAACATAAAGATATTTCCCGTCAGGAGATACTGCTATACCGCCTGATGTAAGGCCTGTTTCTATTTTCCCTGTTATTTCTCCGTTAACAGCATTCATAACTGTTATATTATGGCCGTTATATTCTAAAAGATAGGCTGATTTCTGTACCGATGAGGTATTTCTGTATAAAAATGCTGTTCCCATAAGTAAAATCAGTGCAATTACAGCCAGCGCATACCTGATACCGGTATATCTGTTTACTGTCCACATAAGATATTCTTTCCAGCTGTTAACTTCTTTCCCGACAGGTTTATAGAGTTTTACATTTGAATGTTCTTCCTGATGTTCTTTCTTTTTTGCTATGTCCATAGTTATCTGTGTGTCCATAAGGGGAATAGTTTTAATAGTTTCTTTTAAGTCCAGAAAATTTACAAACCTCTCTTCAGGGTTCACCTGAATACATCTGGATACAAACCTTGCAAATTGTATTGAAACAGAAGAGTTGAAATTTCTTACAGGAGAGAAATTAAGGGGATGTTTTGCAGGGTCGTCACCTGTGAGCAGATAGTAAATGATTGTTCCCAGGGCAAATATGTCTGCCCTTGTGTCTATTTCTTTTATACCATACTGTTCAGGTGCGGAATATCCTGCTATACCCATATACCTGTTGTTTTTATAAGGCCCTTTCCTGAAAGTCCTTATAAGCCCGTAGTTTATCAATTTTACATTATTTTCTTCTGTTATCATTATATGATCAGGTGAGAGGTAATAGAATAATAAAGATGGATTTATTCTGGACAAGAATATAAACACATTGCAGATCTGTTCGAGCCACTCTGAAATTTCTTCTATGGATATATTCCTTTCCTCTTTTATCTGTCTTAAGGTTTTACCTTCTATATATTCCATTACAATGATCTGTCTGTTTTCCGTGCATACGGCACTTGTGATGGAAAAATAATCTATGACAGAAGCCATATGTTTATGTTTTAAGTGTTTATAAATTTCTACTTCTTCAGTCAATTTTTTTACAGCTTCTTCTCTGTCATTACTATCTATAGCTCTGTTCTGTAATTCTTTTATCATTACTTCTTTTTTGTTAATAAGATCATAGCCTTTATATATATTACAGAATTCTCTTGATGATATACAGTTGTATATTTCATATCTTTCCTGTAATACAATTCCTTTCGGTAAGCTATTATTCATTTTCGACACCTCCTGATTGCCATGATGTAATCTGCGCTCCTCTCGGAAATTCCGGCGGATGGTTTGTAGCAAGAGACGGGTCCGGACCGTAATCTCTGTAAGGAGGATTATACTGCGCTCCTGTAACCCATGCTGCTATACCGCTCCCTGTATTTGAATTAGTCCAGTCTGCCATAGTAGAATTCTGTAAATGAATTATAGAGCCCCTCTTTTTTAACGTCCTGGACGTCCCCCAGTCTTCAAGGAGATCATCTACATTCGGCCACTGGTTATTCAAAGTATTATTATAAAAGGGATTTGTTGAACCTCCCCAGTTTTTTCTATAATACCTTTCATCCACTGTAGGTACGCCGTCTATGATAGCCCCGTTGACTTCCATAACATTTAACGCATCACTGGTATATCCTGTTTTTTTCGGATCATTGGCATATTTCAGTACCCTTGTGCCGGACGGGTGTTCCGGGTCTTTCCAGCTTGCTGACAGAAAATATACCCTCGATGTGCTGCAGATTGCTGCAGGCTGTTTTTTCGTATACGACGAATTTGATATATGACTGTTATAATCTGACTGAGTCGGTAATTCCATATTAAAATCACTTTTTACATATACATTATAAGGACTGACTATTGTCACAGGCCCCGGAAGTTCTTCTCCGTTTATTATCCTTACAGGTGTATCTGCGTAAATTATTCCGTTGTCTGGCCAGATTTTATCGGAACTGTTTCCGTTTCCGTCCGGATCAAGCATTTTCTTAATATCTATATCTACAACTGTTTCAGACCTTCCTTCATTTTCGTTCCAGAAAGAAGTGCATCCTCCGGCTGAGACTCTTTCCCCTGAAGTTATTACTGCATTCTGGACAGTTGACGGAACTGAAGTGGAACCATTGAAATATTCTGCTCCGGTAGCGGTAATTCTCAGACCTGCAGCTATGGCTTTTTGATCATAATAGCCTCCTTCTGTAAAGGATTGAAAATTCGGAACGTTGATAGTCTGAGCTCCTGTGGAAGAATCTTTTACTGTTCCGCTCCATTTGTCAAGAGAGCCCCTGTCGTTGCCCGGTATGTTTTCTGCCCACTCTGTATGGTTGTGATCATAGGCCACACCTGATGCTCCGCCGGTAAGTTCTATTTCGTTTCCATTGTTATTATCTATATATATATGAGAACCTGACTGCCATGGCCTTCCCCACGCATCCTGTGATGCTATGATACTTCTTGCACAGGTTACGGAAATTATACCGGTGGAATCTTTCTTTAATTTTAAGGTCGAGCCGCTTGGTCTCATATATAAGTTACCATTTGTATGTATTTTGCCGTACACAGTCTGGTTTGGGCCTCGCACGAATTCACTTAAATCCTGGTTGTCGAAGATTGTATACTCAAGAAGATTTGTGCGTGACCCTCTGATAATTATAGATTTTGCCATATTTCCTCCAAAGGATATTTTTCCTATGGATTTTATTACAAAATCACTTCCTTCCGGATATATTTGAAACATAAATTCCTCCCCGTAAGATGAGCCCAGCATAGAATCATGAGGATCACCGGGTTCCCATTTCCATCTGATCCATCCGTCGCAGTTTCCTTCTGTGATTCTTGAAAAACCCGGATAGGAAGGAATACCTGTGAAAAGAGGAGCATCATCTTCATATTTAGTATTTTCATTTTCATGGGTATATCTGCCGAAATTATTTGAGCTGAATATGGAATAGGCCATATCTATACCGGCCTCTGTCAGATAGAAAACCTGTTCACTTCTTTTTTCCCTGAGAAGAAAATATGATTCTGCAATTGTTTCTTTAACGATACATCCGAGAAGGAGAAGAAGTACAGGCACAAAAGAAAGAACTGTAAAGAGGGCTATCCCTTTTTCTTTGAAGATTTCTTTTAAGAATTTCATATAAATTACCTCCTTTTTTGTAGAGGCGTTTATTAAAACGTCTCTACCTGTTATTCCTCATAAAATAACCGGATTCTATCTTTTGCTGAACAGGGGGAAGGTTTGCCAGTTTTCTTTCTACTTTCACTGCCGCAGTTTTTATGCCTCTTGGAGGGTCGAATACGGTAAATTCCAATCCCTGTGGCTCAATATAATGGGCCAGAACAGTAAAGTTTGTATCAGAACTGGTAATAACTGTTTGAAGATTAACTGATAAGGGATCTACAGGACTGGCCTGTGTACCTTCTGTTGTGTTATAGCAAAACCTTACAAGTTGCTGTGCCCCCGGATTATATCTGTCAGGGCTACTCTGTCCCTCCAGAAAATAACCTGTTATGGTATAATTACCGCTTCTTATACCATTCGAATCTATGGCAGGAATAGCTACTGCAATAGTATAGCCGGGACTATCAGGATAGAGCGGATCAGGCGGTATTTGATAGGTTTTGCTTTTATAGATAAAAGTTCTTCCTGTATAAATTATTTCTGCCATTTTAAAATCCGAATTCATTCTGTGCAGGGCTGTCCTGAGTTCTCTTCTGGAGTCTATGGTAGTAATATCAACTGTGTAGATTTTTCTCACACATAACCATACAGATACTACAGTAGAAGTACATAAAAGAAAGATGAATGTAGCTATCAGTAGTTCTGTCAGAGTCAGACCTTTAAAGTTGTATTTCATAAAATATTTCTCCTTTCTTATAAGCCTTAAATGGGTATAAGTGTTAATTTTAGATATTTAAGTGCTTCGTGACACGTCATGAGAGCAGAGATGTATTATTTATGCTCACCTCAGTAATTGCCGGTGTGCTGCTACTTTCTTGAAATGTATGTACTGATCTGGATAAGTTTATTCCCGGACGGTTGCGGAGTAGCTGATTTTTTATCATGATAATATACTCTCAATGTAACTTTTTTTAAGGTGTCTCCTTCAAGAGTTGATACGGAAACATCATATATCAATCTGCTTGTATCGGAGTTTTCTATATCGGTAAAGGAATAGGGAATATCTGAAAGAGAACTGAATTTACTTGTATCTATAATATCGGATCTTATATGTTCTATTTTTTGCTGGGC
>CALARM010000247.1 GCA_937888925.1 uncultured Synergistia bacterium
AATACTATTAAATCATTTAGAATTTGTTCTGCATATTTTTGTATATCCATATAAACAAACTCCTTTATGTTTATGAACAGGATTAAAAACCTATTGTCTATAATCTAATATAATTCTATATCCTTATACATGTCAAGCTATTTCATCAGAATCCCTGCAGGACCTTTTTCATTTATAATATCTTTTATGTCCTTGAATTTTATTACTTCTTCCACTCCCTGGCTCACATAGGCAGTATTTATGTTTACAAGAACCAGTGAGTCAGAGGTTAAATAAAAATCATAGCCTTCTTTCTGTATTTCTATATAGCTCTTACGTTTCTCCAGAATACTCTTTATTACACTCATATAATTTGATTTTTCTTTGAATAAATCTTTAAATTTATATATCTTCCCGTCTTTCAGATTAACTGTAAAAGTCTTGAGAAGTTTTGAAGGATGGGCCGAAGGAGTAAGTATTTCAAGGCCGCTGTAATCAATGGAAAGAATATCATTTTTATTTACTCCCACTGTATATTCCACTTCTATTGTATTTTTAAATTCCTTTCCGAATGTTTCTATGAGATCCTTATGACAGAATTCCAGATCCTTTTTATCGCAGAAATTTACACTTCTACCGTATAACTCCTCATAACCTGTTAAAAATCCTTTTTTGAAATATTTATTCAGGTCATTTTCTACTTTTTTATCGGAAAGTCCTGTGAGCTGAGGATAGGTTATCGTGATAGATAACTTTCCGTCAGACGATTTATAGACAAAATTTTCGCTTTTTATTTCTGCACAGTAAACAGTAGATACGCACATATAAAATAATAAAACCGGAATAAACAGAATTTTTATATGTTTCATAATTATATTCTTCCTTTCGTAATAACCTTATCTGAAACTTCCACCAGTCACGCGTTACGCGTCACGGAGTATCCGTTATTGAAGAACAGCCTTTATCCTTCTGACACCGGCAGAACTGCTCTGTTCTTTCTTTATGATAAATTTACCGATAAGACCGGTTCTTTCTACATGAGGGCCTCCGCATACTTCTTTACTGTAATCGCCTATAGAGTAAACTTTTACCCTTTCACCGTATTTTTCCGCGAAGAATGCAAGGGCTCCCTCTCTGTCCGCTTCGTCTTTTGTCATTTCCCGGCATATTACGGGATGGTCTTTTGCTATTGCGTCATTGACAAGGTCTTCCACCTGTTTTATCTGTTCAGGAGTCATTTTATCTGGATGGGCAAAATCGAATCTGAGTCTTTCCGTCGTTATATTACTTCCCTTCTGCTGAACATGTTTACCCAGTACCCTTCTTAAAGCTTCATGCATAAGATGTGTGGCAGTATGGAGTTTTGTCGTCATATCTTCGTGGTCTGCAAGGCCGCCGGAAAATTTCTTATCTGCTCCGGCTCTTGAAAGTTCCTGATGTTTTTTAAATTGTTCATGAAAACCTTCCATGTCACAGGTAAATCCCCGTTCATCACAGAGTTCCTTTGTAAGTTCAGGAGGGAAGCCGTATGTGTCATAGAGTCTGAATACGGTTTTCCCCTGAAGAACTTTATTGTCTCCGGCATGAGTCACTATTTTAAGAAATTCTTTCTCTCCTCTATCAAGGGTTTTACTGAATTTTTCTTCTTCGTCTTTCAGGCATGAAATGATATGATCCTGTGACTTCAGCAACTCAGGATAAACATCTTTATAGGTGTCTATGACGATGTTTCCCAGTTCCGGTGTAAAACCTTCCTTTATGCCGAGTTTCATGCCATGACGTATAACCCTTCTTATAAGCCTTCTCAGGACATAACTCTGATCAAGATTACCGGGCGCAATACCTTCCGAAAGAAGAAAAGAAGCTGATCTTATATGTTCTGTTATAACTCGCTCAGAATAAATATTATGTTCCTTCGACATGGATTTTACCATATCCATAAGAGGTTTAAAGAGTTCTGTCTCAAATACGGTTTCTTTTCCCTGGAGAAGAGCAGTTGCTCTTTCAAGGCCAAATCCTGTGTCTACATTTTTCTGAACAAGGGGCACATAAGTTCCGTCAGGCAATTTATTATACTGCATGAAAACATCGTTCCATATTTCCCAGTATTTGCCGCAATTACAGGAAGGGTCGCAGCCGGGGCTGCATTTTTCTTTTCCCGTATCACAAAACATTTCCGTATCGGGGCCGCAGGGACCGCCTGCAGGAAGACCCCACCAGTTATATTTTCTCCCGAGGAAATAAATTCTCTCTTCAGGTATATCAAGGGATTTCCATATGGAGAAAGCTTCGTCGTCTCTGGGGGCTGTTTCGTCTCCGCCGAAAACAGTTACAGATAATTTGTCATGAGGGAGTCCCAGGACTTTTATGAGAAATTCATAACTCATCTTTATGGCTTCTTCTTTAAAATAGTCCCCTAAAGACCAGTTGCCGAGCATCTCAAAAAAAGTAAGATGCATTGTGTCTCCCACTTCATCTATATCGTCTGTGCGAAGACACTTCTGGCAGTCTACAAGTCTTTTCCCTGCAGGATGTTTTTCCCCTGCAAGAAATGGTATTAAGGGGTGCATGCCGGCTGTAGTAAAAAGTACAGTAGGATCGTTTTCAGGAACAAGAGGTGCTCCGGGAATTTCGGCATGATTTCTTTCTTTGAAAAAATCTATATATTTTTTTCTTAATTCTTTTGCTAACATGTTGAATACAACTCCTTTTATAAATACCAGGATGAAATCTGACCTATTATACATATTATAAGTCTATAATGCAATAGTTTATATGAGAATCGTGAAGGGTGAAGAGTGAGGAGAGGAATACGTTCTCATCCGTCGTTATGACCGCTACGGTCATACCTGTTAGTACCGGAACAGGTAAAAGATTGTCTGGAAAAATTATGTATTATATCTAGATCTTTATTTACGCCATAAAAAATGAAAATTTCTATACTTTTAAATAGTAAAGAGTGAATTATTTCAAACTTTATAAGTGCATGATATAATGTAATCAGGAGAATATTATGAAAAAATTGAAATTATACCTTGAAACATCAGTCTGGAATTTTTATTTTGCTGATGATTCTCCGGACAAAAGAGATATTACCAGAGAATTTTTCAGAAATATTGAGAGAAATCAATATGAAATATTTATTTCTCGAATTGTACTCGAAGAAATTAATAGAGCTGATCTAAATACTTCAAATAAATTAATGAACTTGATTGATAAATTCAGCCCTGAAATATTAATAGTTGATTACGAAGTTCAAACTCTGGCCGAACAATATATTAATGAATTGATATTACCTGTGAAGAAACTGGAAGATGCACTGCATGCAGCTATTGCAAGTGTATATGTAATGGATATTCTTGTTAGCTGGAACTGTCGCCATCTTGCTAATTATAATAAAAAAAGATGATAAATGTTATAAATTTGCGAGAAGGATATAAAACTATTGATATTATTAC
>CALARM010000248.1 GCA_937888925.1 uncultured Synergistia bacterium
AAATCGACACTCGGAAAATCACTGGAATTAAATTCAGACCAGTATGAAGCCAATTTTTTAATGGGAAAACTTTATCTCTATGAAAGAGATTATGATAAAGCTATAAAGTACATAGAAAAATCTCTTTCTTCAAAAGAACATGATATGTCATCTTTAATAGCTATTTCTGAGTGTTACTGGCAGAAAAAAGATTTAAAGCATATGGATGTGTATATAAAAAAAATAGAATCTCTCATTGAAATATATGACGGCGATGAAAAAGAAAAGATAAAAGATTTTATCGGTTACTGGAG
Source organism: uncultured Synergistia bacterium (assembly GCA_937888925.1). The sequence goes on from CALARM010000248.1 coordinate 294, forward strand.
AGAACCTGGATGTTTGACAGGTGATGTTTGACAGGTGATGTTTGACAGGTGACGCGTTACAAAGTAATTTATATGAAAATGATAAAGTCTTATGCTTTACTGTCTATTCATTTTCATATTTCGTTGTGACCGCTCCGGTCATGGTTGTTAGTAATGCATGATGTACAGGGATTAAAACCGTCATGCCTGACGCGTTATCGTCACGACAAGTTAAATAACATTACTTATAAAACAAAAGAAGTTTCACAGACAGGCGGAGATAGTTAAGTGGAAGAAACAATAGATAAAATATTCAATGGTCTTGTGCTTCTGGATGCAACAAAGAGGGAAGAAGCAGAATATCTTCTTTCGAAAATAAAGAACGAAGAAGATCTTCACAGTCTGGCACAGGCAGTGAAATTATCTGACTTTAAGATTAAGTATTATGTTATAAAACATCTGTCTTTATTTGATTATAAAAGTACTGTTAAAGATTTAACAGAATTTTTATTTGATGAGAGCAAAATTATTCAGAGAACTGCAGAAAGAGCACTGGATAATATAAGATCTGATTTTAAATATGATTATTTCCTGGATTTGCTTTCTTCATCTGATGACTATGTCCGCACTTATGCAATAAAATCTCTTGGCATGGGAGAACAGGCAAATGCTATTATACCGCTTATCGGGATATTAAAGGATAAAGATCCCGGAATAAGGGCCCGTATAATAGACAGTCTTCGTCTTATAGGAGATGAAAGAGCCGAAGATACTGTTATAAAATCTTTGAGAGACTGTGATGCAGAAGTCAGATATGCTGCAGCCTTTTACTGTGGCAGCAGAAAAGTCAAAAAAGCCTGTAATGAAGTTGTTAAACTCCTCGACGATGAAAATCCTTCCGTTCGTGTTACCTGTGTATGGGCTCTTGGCCAGATTAAATCCTGTACTATTCCCGGAATATTGAAAAATTATTTAAAAAAAGAAAGAGATAAAAATGTAAGAAATGAAATACTAAGAGTATTGAGAGAATCCGGTATGGCAGAGTCACTTTTCAGAGATAAAAACCTCTCTGTCGATGACGATGATGTTACAAATCCTGTATTGAAATGGACTATGGCGAAATTTTCAAAGGAAAAGAATTTCGAAAAAGCAGACATATGTCTTTTTGTGGAAGGAAGTTATCCTTATGTAAGAGGCGGCGTCTCTTCATGGGTTCAGGAACAGATTAAGTATTTTAAAGATTTTACTTTTTCCGTCGTTCATATGGTGGCTTCCAGTTCTGAAATAAAAGAATTTAAATATGATCTTCCAAAAAATATTTTATATTATAAAGATATATATTTATACGATTTACCTGATATAAAGAGGAAAGGGAAAAACGCCGGAGCCAGGCATTTAATGGATATTCTCTTTGATTTTATAATATCTTCCGGGAAAATAGATAAAGACAGGTTTAAATATTTATGTAAAGAACTGGGTGTTATGGAGGGTTTAAAACTGGATATAGGTGATCTTTTTTTCTCTCCGGAAGCATGGAAATTTATAACAAAACTTTATAATAACAGTCTTTCAGATGTGCCTTTTCTTGAATACATCTGGTCATACAGATCTCTTGTATTACCGGTTTATAATATTTTAAGAGCCACTTATCCTCCTGCTTCTTTATTTTATACTGTCCTTACCGGATATGCAGGGCTGGGAGCAACTCTTTCCAGCCTGTATTACAATAAACCTTTGATGTTAACAGAACATGGTATTTACCACAGGGAGAGAATGATAGAAATAAATCAGGCCAACTGGATCTATGAGATAAAACAGGACGGTTATATGGCAAGAGAAGTATTTACAGGATTGAAAAAAGTCTGGATAAATCTTTATCTTACTCTGAGTTCTCTTGTATATACCCATTCGTCTACTATAACTACTCTTTTCTCTGATAACGGTAGAATGGAAATAGAAGCAGGAGCAGACCCATCCAGGATTGTTATTATTCCAAATGGAATTGATATGGAGAGATTTGCATCTGTTAAGCCAAAGGAACTGAATAAAAAAACTCTTACTGTAACGCTTGTAGGAAGAGTTGTACCCATAAAAGACATAAAAACTTACATTCTTTCAGCCAGGCTGGTATGTGATGAAATGGGTGAAAATGTTAAATTTCTTGTTATGGGGCCTTATGATGAAGACAGAGAATATTTTGATGAATGTATTACCCTTATAAATCTGATGGGCCTTGACGGCATTGTGGAATTCACCGGTAATGTAAATCTGGCAGAGGCTTTTAATGATGTAGATCTGGTTGTCCTTACCAGTATAAGTGAAGGACAGCCTCTTACGTTAATGGAAGCTATGAGCGCCGGCATACCATGTGTGGCTACAAATGTAGGATGTTGCAGGGAACTTCTATATGGTAAAGACGGTGAAGACGAGATGTTAGGAAAATGCGGACTTATAACGAATGTCCATGCTACCTCTGAAACAGCGGGCGCGATAATGACCATATTAAGGGATAGACACCTCTATAAAAGAATGGCTCAAACAGGGAAAATAAGAATGGAAAGATATTATCAGAAAAAAGATGTTTTGGAGAGATATGGTGCGGAGTTTAAGAAATTGTTGAAGAGTGAAGGGTGAAGAGTGAAGGGTGAAGAGTGAAAAGTGAAGAATAGAATCACTGGTCACTGGTCACTGCTCACTGTAGAAAGGTTTACCATTTATGGCAGGCATAGGTTTTCTGTTAAAAAAATTATTACATGAAGACAGATATGTCAGTGATTTTAAAGCAAATTTAATTTCACTTATTATATCTTCGGGGCCATGGCTTTTTGCGGTTATGTCCATTGCAGGTCTCAGTGTATTTGCCGGCTCTTATTCTGTTCAGCCTGCTATGGTATTATTCAGGGTTATAATAGTCTATGTATATACCTTTTCCCTGATTATTACAAGTATATTTCAATTAGTGCTGACCCGTTTTATTTCAGATAGATTGTATCAGAGGGAATATTCTGCACTGTTTCCGAATTTTGCCGGTGTCATGTTTCTGTCAGGACTCTTATGTTTTATTGCTTCTTCTGTTTTTATATCTTTTTCTACAGTAAATTTTATATTGAAAATATTATTTGTAATTTTATTCTGTACCGTGTCTTTTCAGTGGATAATAATGGTTTTCCTCTCGTCTCTGAGGGATTATATAAAGGTTGTTTCCATATATTTTCTTGGATTTATATTGAGTTTTCTTACTGCTATGATTGCAGGTAAGTACTGGCATACAGAAGGTTATCTTGCAGGGTTTACACTGGGACAGGTTGCCATTGTAATCTTTCTTATAGGACGTATAAAAAGTGAATTTACATGGGGAGAAGACAGAATCTTTGAATTTACAAGATATTTTAATAAATATCCCCAGCTTGCACTGGCTGCTTTTTTATATAATCTTGGCTACTGGCTTGATAAATTGATTGTCTGGTATTCCCCTGAAGGTATCAGATTGGAAGCAGTTTTTCTGGCCCATTATCCCTATGATACATCGTCTTTTCTGGCTGCACTTACAATAATTCCTGCTATGTCCGTATTTTTTCTGCAGGTAGAAACAGATTTTTATGAAGGATTGAGAAAATATATAAATACAATTCTGAATGAAGGTACTTATAAAGAAATAGAAGATAAAAGAATTTTTTTGATTTCAGCTCTGAAGGACAAATTACTGCACATAACAAAAATACAGTTTTTTATTACCCTTATAATCTTTCTTATAGCTCCTTATATAATAAGGTTTCTCCATTTTAATGCAGATGATATTGTCCCTGTATTTCGAATACTCATAGTAGCTGCTTTTTTCCAGATTTTATTTCTGGTCCTTGTCGTATTACACTGGTATCTTGAATTACTTACAGATTCCCTTGTATGTATTTCCATATTCACCATGTTAAACGGAATCCTGAGCTATCTGTTTATATGGCATAGCTCTTTTACTTCAGGCACAGGCTACCTGATAGCAATAATAATCAGCACCGTTATAATATTTTTGAATCTCATGTATAAAATGAAACATCTTAATTATCTGACTTTTCTCTGTAAACCTGTTTCTCAGGGACAGCCGGTCATGCCGAAATTTAAATCAGTGACTAGTGACCTGACACCTGTGACCAGGGGCCGTAATCAATAATTATCAAGCAGAATTTTCATCCCGTCTTCCAGAGTAAAAGAAGGTTTATATTCCAGTATTTCTCTGGCTTTTTTTATATCTGCCGCAGAATGTCTTATATCTCCTTCTCGTTCCTCTTTATAGATTGCCTTTATATTTTTTCCTGTAATGTTATTTATTATTTTCAGTAATGTTATAAGATTCTCCGAAATGCCTGTGGCAATATTGAACACTTCTCCGCCTTTAATTTTCTTGCTGTTTATAGCCAGTATATTTGCTTTTACCACATCTTTTACAAATACAAAATCCCTTGTCTGCAGACCATCACCGAATATAACTGGAGGTGAGCCTGAGAGGATATTATCTGTAAATTTTGATATGACGCCTGAATAAGGAGAAGACGGATCCTGACGGGGGCCGAATACATTGAAATATCTGAGTGATATGACAGGTAAATTATATAGTTCCGAATAAATTTTTCCATAATACTCTTTTCCTATCTTTGCTATCCCATAGGGAGTCAGAGGGCATGGAACCATTGTTTCAATCTTCGGAAGAACAGGATCATTGCCGTATACTGCAGCAGAACTTGCCAGGACTACTCTTTTTACTTTATTTCTTCTGGCACCTTCCAGAACATTAAGAGTTCCCGTCAGATTTATACTGTGATTATCAAGAGGACGGTTAATGGAATCAAAGACCGAAACAAGAGCAGCTTCATGAAAAACATAATCCACACCTTCTATTGCGTGAAGTATTTTGCTGAAATCTCTTATATCTCCTTCTATAAATTCCACTCTGTCTTTTATATGTTCAATATTCTTTACATATCCGGATGATAGATTATCTATTATAATAACCATGTTTTCCGGATTTTTTAATAATTCTTCAGCTATATGGGAGCCTATAAAACCACAGCCCCCTGTTATCAGATATTTTGTCATTTTTATTCTCCGTTGTCCGGAAACGTAATGCGTAATGCGTGATGCGTATTTCATCTACAGGGCGTTTTATTAAACGCCCCTACTCACTTTTCACTACTCACCACTCACTGAACAGACAATCTCACATTAAATGTAGTTCCTTCTTTTGTAGATGTAAAATCTACTTTACCTTTTAGATATCTTTCCGTTAAGAGCTTTACACTGTATGTGCCGAGTCCTCTTCCTGAAGATGCTTTTGTACTGAAAGAACGATTAAATATCTGCAGTTTTACCTCTTCAGGCATTTCTTTTTCATTATGTACAGAAAATACCATCTTCCCATTATTATTTTTGTAAGAAACTATTATAGTCTGACCGGGGTCAGAAGCTTCAAGAGCATTTTTTACGAGATTACCTATTACTCTGCTTAAAAGTACCTTGTCTGTATTTATATATGGTTCTCCTATAATGACCGGTTCATAAATATTTCTATTTTCTGCTACAGGATGATTTCTATAAAGTGTACATATAGCAGACAGAAATTCAGGCACGAAGATTTCTGTAATATTTACATGTAAATCTCCTCTTTCAGCCTGAAGAAGAGACCGCTGGCTTTCTATTTCCCCTATAAGCTGTCTTGAAAGAGTGAGACCTTCTTTATAAAAATCTCTTGCCTCTTCTTCTGTCAGGTCAGGCATTAATTCCATAATGCCCTGAAGTCCTCCGGCAAGGTTTAAAATATCATGAAAGAAAATCCTCTCAAGTATATGGCGATATTTTTCATCTGATACATCTCTGACGCAGAAAAGGACATATTCATATCCGTCAATAGTAAAAGGGGTTGTCCATACGCGAAGTGTTAATGCAGTTATACCTGCTTCATCTTTAATATTTATCCTGCATTCCTGCACATCTTTTTCATGTTTTGTCTGTGTATTTATTATGGCATGAACTGCACCGCAATATTTGCAAAACTGTGATGTGCCACATCCTCCCGGACCGTCATTGCTGTGAATACAGCTCAATGCTTCTCCCGGTCTTTTCCCGATAGTATTCTCTTCATCATTCAGATGAAGAAAATTTAAAAATTTATCATTTGCCAGGACAACCTGACGATGTTTGTTGAGTACCATTACCATATCGGGGGAACTATCAAGGAGTGTCTTTATAAGATTATGTTCTTTTAATGCCATGTTTTGTTTCAGAACATCTTCCATTTCCGCTCTCTCAGGAGGAGCGAATTCTGTTAACATAAAATCACCTCTTACGATATAGTTTATTGTTTAATGTTGAGGGTTGAGTGTTTTCAACTCTAAACTCTAAGTACCGCTCCAGGTAAATTAGTAACCATTTTATCAGCTTCTGCCTGACAGGCTC
>CALARM010000249.1 GCA_937888925.1 uncultured Synergistia bacterium
TGCTTATAACAGGCAGTGCTGCTCCTACATTTGTTTCATATAAATATTTTACTCCATATCTGGCGGCAGTGTCTTTCAACTCTTTAGCTTCTTTATAGCTTATATGTTTTACAGGAAAGGCCTTTTTGACTTTTTTCGGATCTGTAGTCATTATGCCATCTACATCTGTCCATATTTCTATTTCCTCTGCTCCAAGGGCCGATGCAAATATGGATGCACTGTAGTCAGACCCCCCCTTCCCAGGGTGGTAGTTTCATTATGTTCTGTGGAAGCAATAAAGCCTGTGATGATCTGCAGTTTTCTGTGAGACTGAAAATAGTCTTTTATAAGTGTATCTGTTAATTCCTGATTTACTTTTCCATTGCCAAAATTATTATCTGTTTTTATAACAGGCCTTGCATCCAGATATTCATTCTCAATATGAGCTGTCTGAAGAGCTTCACTTATTATAGAAGCGGAAAGCCTCTCTCCGAAGCTCATAATAAAGTCCAGTGTTCTCGGAGAAAGTTCTTTAATCAAATAGACTCCGTGAAGAACATTCCCGAGTTCCTGAAACATGTTATCTATAACAGAGAAGATGGAACCTGTATGTCCTGTTAATGTATCTGCCGTATTTATGTGCCTTTCCTTCAGACTTTTCAGCAGTTCTATATAGTTTATATCCCCTTTTTCAGCCATTTTGCCTGTTTCTATTAATCTGTCTGTTACACCGGCAAAGGCCGAAAAAACTGCACATATTTCTTCTTCTTTTTTTATATATCTTTCTAAAATATGGATTACCTGAAAAATTCTTTCCGGTGTTTCTACTGAAGTTCCGCCAAATTTTAATATTTTCATGACTTTTATTACCTCTTGATTGACGTAATACATAATGCGTAATGAGTGATCCGTGATTTGAATATTTTAGATATGTAGTCAGAGTTAAGTATATGAATGTCCTACCGTTAGATGTAATAAAACTGCAGGGGGAGCGATTATCAGGGATTGTAGAAAATAACCCTGTTAATTCGGCATCAGTTAAAATCAGGTGTGTTGGGTGTCGGGTGCCGGGTTATGAAGATAAAACCCAACACCCAAAAAATTGAAGAGATTATTTCTTTACAGTCTATTAATAATCGTTCCCCATGAGAAGAATTTAATCGAATCTGTTTATATCATTTGTTACTGCTACAATAAACTCCCACCTTATGAGAGTTATATAGGCTTCATCTTTTATAGTCTTTTTTATATAAAGGCCCAGTTCATCATGGCCTGCATAAAGACCGCTTATTGATCTTGACCTTTCAAATAATTCTGCATCTTCTGTGAGAAAAATCAGAATCGATCTGTTTCCTGCTTTTTCTATCATCATTTTACCAAATGCTATATCCATGGTGTCCCTCCTTAATCTCTGAAACATCAGTATTTTTATCTCCCTGAGGCAATTCTGCATCGGAAGAATTCTGATGTTTTTTAGCTAAAATTCTCTTCTTCCTTCCATAGCTTTAAGAAGAGTAGTCTTATCTGCATACTCTATATCTGACCCTACAGGCAGTCCGTACGCAAGCCTTGTAAGTCTGATTCCGAGGGGTTTTATTTCATGGGCAAGGTAAAGAGCAGTGGCGTCACCTTTTATGTCGTAATTGGTAGCAAGGATTACTTCTTTTGTAGAATATTCTTTTACCCTCTTTATCAGTTCTTTGATTTTCAGTTCCGAAGGGCCTATACCATCTATAGGTGATATAACACCGTGAAGCACATGGTATCGCCCTTTAAAGGAACCTGCTCTTTCCAGAGCTATCACGTCCTGACATTCTGCTACAACACACAGGATATTATCACTTCTCTTTTCATCCCTGCATATATAGCAGATTTCTCCTTCTGCTATATTAAAACATCTGCTGCAATAGCTTATTTTCTCTTTCACTTCCACTATGGCTTCTGCAAGTTTACATGCTTCGTCTTTAGGCTGTTTGAAGAGATAAAAAGCCAGCCTTTGAGCTGTTTTCGGCCCTACAGTAGGCAATTTTGTCAGCTCATTTATCAATTTTGTCATAGCAGGTATCTGTTGCATAGAATATTACATAAGACCCGGTATCTTAATTCCTCCTGTTAATTGAGACATTTTCTGTGCAGAAAGTTCCTGAGCTTTTTCCAGTGCTTTGTTTACTGCTACTACTACCAGATCTTCAAGCATCCCCATATCTTCAGGATCTACTACAGAGGGATCTATCTTTACACTGTGAAGTTTTAACTGTCCTGTTACAGTAGCTTTTACCATACCGCCGCCTGCAGATTCTTCTATCAGTTCCGTAGCAAGCTGATCCTGAATTTTCATCATATCATCCTGCATTTTCTTGATCTGATTCATCATTTTTTTTGGGTTCATCATAATTTGTTTCCTCCTTGTAAATCAGTGAGCAGTGACCGGTTACCAGTTATACCAATCTTTTTTGCTGAACACTGTAAATCTATTCACTGTTCACTTTTATTAATTTATTATCTTCTATATTTAGTGATCACTGATCACTGATCACTGTTATATAATAATTTCTCCTTCAAATAATTTTGTTACTTCGTCTATAGTGGGGCCTTCAGCTTCTCTTTTTCCCGGCTGTTTTTTAGGAACATTGTTTTCTTCACCAAAAAGGCTTATTTCCTGAACTTTT
>CALARM010000250.1 GCA_937888925.1 uncultured Synergistia bacterium
CCCTGCCTTCATTCCAGAATAAAACAGGGAAGGAAGCAATAAACATAATGATACCAATTAATACACCGACAATAGCATTTTTTATCCTTGTAAACCAGGATTCATTGCTTGATGTACTGTATGAATCTCTCATAAATACACTTCCTTTACTATTTATTTTTATTTTTTATTTATATTCTATTTTCAATATAATAATCCCTTTATTATTCAATACTGAATTTTTACGGACTTTTTTCAGGTCACTTTTATATATTCTCTTTCATGACATTCACACAGTCGAAAAAATCATTATTTTTTCTGAGTCAAATCATTCTGGCACTACTTTTGCAATAATATAAATTATCAAAATTTTAATGGAGAGATCATAGAAAATGTATGGAGAGAACAGAGGAGCAATTCAGAAAATCGGCTCATTCATACATGTAAATTTTAAATCTATACAATGGAAATTAATAGATTAAAATAACGATAAAACCCGTTAATCTTTTTCGAAATTTTTCAAAAGTATTTGAAAGAAACTTATCGTAAAAGAGAAATACAACAGATAAAAACAATATATAAATCTAAAATCTATACATCATCAACATATAGACTATTAATATATAGATTTCAAATATAGACATTATAATTATCTATTCCTGGCCTCAATATGTTCAAAAATTTCTCTGATAGCTTTTTCAGCAGATAAATCTACAGTAGATTAAGTTGATTTTAAATTATTTAGATAAACCGTCCTATATGGTTTTCATCTAAAACTTTATTTTACGCCATTAAAAATGAAAATTCCTATACCCTTAAATTATCTAAAGAAAAGTGGTCTTAGAGGTTTTTTCATTTTTCTTATAGAATATATTATTGTTACCTGAAGCAGGTTATAAAGTTCATATCTTTATGATAGATGTGATCACATTTATGACAGATAATAAATCAAATGATAAAAAAGAACGTGATACATCAGTGACAGGTTTTAGTAATCTGTCAATATAAATTGTGACTAAAAGATAATGAGTAAAATTCAAAAAACATCTGAAATAAATGATAATTCCTGTATAAAATTTAAAAATGTAAGGGTAGATTACCAGGTCCGTGAAGGTCTTGTAAAATCTGTCGACGGAGTAACCTTTGATGTAAAAAAAGGCAAAATTACCGCCCTTATTGGAGAATCAGGAAGCGGAAAAAGCACAGTTACAGGGGCAGTCCTCAGAATACTCGCACCTAACGGAAAGATTTCTCCTGAAAGTGAAATTTTATTCGAGGGAAAAGATATTTTAAAGATGTCACCTCATGAAGTCAGGAACTTCAGATGGCGAAAAGCTTCCATGGTTTTCCAGGCTGCCCAGAATGCCCTTAATCCCACTGTACGCATAAAATCACAGATATTCGATACGGTAACAGATCACGGCGAAAATCCCGGCAGTGAAGAATATCGTAAAAGACTTCAGGAATTACTCAGCATGGTAAGACTCGAACCGAAAAGAGTTTTGAATGCTTTCCCCCATGAACTGAGCGGAGGTATGAGACAGAGGGTAATCATCGCCATGTCTATGATTTTAAAACCGGAATTTATCATACTCGATGAACCGACCACTGCTCTTGATGTAATCACCCAGTCCTATATTTTTGATATTTTAAAAGAAATACATGAAAAAACCGGCCAGACCATGATCTTTATAACCCATGATATGAGTGCAGTGGCAAAACTTGCAGATACCATAGGTGTAATGTATGCAGGAAAGATTTTTGAATTATGTGACGCAGATGTTCTTTTTGATAAACCCCTTCATCCTTATACAACGGGACTCCTCAACTCCATTCCTTCTATCGAAGGGGATACGATAAAACGGAAACCTGTAAAAGGACAGACACCGGATCTTATAAATAAACCTCCGGGATGTGTTTTTCATCCCAGATGTGATTATGCAGAACAGATCTGTAAGGAGAAAGAGCCGGAGTTTTCAGACATCGGCGGAGGACATTTCGTGGCCTGTCATAAAAGGGGGAAGATTGAATGGCTCCAGTAGTAGAACTGAAGAATATTTTTATGAACTTTGATACAGGTAACGGTAAAACCCTTCGTGCATCAGTCGATGTAAATATGGCCATAAATGAAAGAGAAATAGTGACAGTAGTAGGGGAGAGCGGGTGCGGTAAAAGCACCATAGGAAAAATCTGTCTCGGCGTGCAAAAACCTTCTTCCGGTAAAGTATTATTTAACGGGACAGATATATGGGGGCCAAAATTTAAATGGTCAA
>CALARM010000251.1 GCA_937888925.1 uncultured Synergistia bacterium
ACATAATATCATAGAATATATATCATTACAATATTGATTGTGTTTAAAAATGACATGTGAATTTACTCTCACCCATCACACATCACCCATCACTCTTCACCCTTCACTTCTTCAATATCTTTTTTAGGGAAAAAGAACCTGAGCATGGGATACATTCTTCTGCCCCAGGAATATTCGTCATGAACTCCTTTTACATCTTCCACGCATTTAAAATTTTTGTTTTTGATAAAACCTTTTTTTATGAGTATATCTCTCAGAACTCTGTTAAAATGAACAGGTCTGTATATTTCTTTTAATATTTTATTCAGGTTTTCTTTTCTTGTAACAGTACCTTCTTTTCTACCTATGTCAAGCCATATTTTCAGAGTAGAAGGGTCTACCTCCCAGTTTCGCGTAAGATCAAACATAACACCGAAATCCCACCAGAGAGAAGGTGAAATGACTGCCAGTTTACTGAAAACCGAAGAGTGTTTTATTCCCGCATAAAGAGTAAGTATCCCTCCCAGAGATGAACCTCCGAAAGCCAGATGATCGCGATGACTGTGGACTCTGTAAGATTTTTCTATGAGAGGTTTTACTTCGTCTATCACAAATTTCATATATAGATTTGCTCCTCCTCCGCCCTGTTCCAGCATATCATAGGTAGGAGTGTATTCATATTCTCTCCTCTTTGTATTGGCTATTCCGACAACAACTATTTCTTCCATATAATTTTTTTCAAGCATAGTTTCTACTATTACATCCATATTCCATTTTTTGAACCATTGACCTTCCTGTTCAATGGTATAAAGATTCTGGCCGTCATTCATATAAAATACGGGATAAAGTTTGTCCTTTTTTTTGTTGTACCCCGGTGGCAAGAGAATATATAGTTTTCTTGTATTTTTTAAATATTTAGATGTGATTTCCTGTGTTTCAATAATCATGTTGACACTCCTGTTTTATAGTTTGTAGTAGAAATACTCGCCAGTGTGTTCCTGCTAACTGCCATGACCTGTCGGTCACAACGAAAAATGAGAAGGTGTTCCTCTCTTCACCCTTCACGCTTCACTCTTCACAGCGCTCATATAAATTCTATTAATCCCATGTAACTCCTCCGTCTGTACTTGTAAAAAGTCCTCTTTCTGTGGTAACTTTTATAATTTCCTGATTATCTGTATCGATATTATAGATTTTATTTCCCGGCACAGATGGTATAAGTTGCCAGTTTTTTCCTTCATTGGAAGATTTGTAAAGATCTATATCTCCATTATATTTTATATATAATTCTCCTTTTTCATTCATTGAAAAAATACTTAATCCTTTTCCTGTATTTCTGTATCGGAAGATATTTCTGTTGTCTTTTTTGTAAGAAAAATAAAGATCCATGTAATTTTCCTTAATTGGAAATTCCATACTTTCCCATGTATTACCGCCATCATCACTTTTTATTATATAATTATATGTTATTAATTCTTTATTCAGATTGTAATAATTTTTTGATAGTAAAACAAAAAAACTTCCTGCCCTGTTTTCGAAGATTTTTTCTATATTAATTTTACCCTCTTCTTCCAGATTATCTGTCCAGTTTTTAATTTTACTTACCAGGATGGAATTTTGCGGAACAGGTGGTATCTGTTTTCCCTCCGGTTCAGGTTCGAAACCACATAAATACCAGTTAATTCCGGCATCTTTTGATGCAAAAAGACCGCTTTTTTCCGTAAGAATATATATCATCTCTCCTGACAGTAAAACTTTTTTTACTGCCGATGAAGTTTCCATTACATGTTCCCACGTAAGTCCTCCGTCAGAACTTCTGAGTATGGAGCCTTCAGATGTGTCTCCTGTGAATACTATTATTATATCAGGTTTTATGAATGTAACAGAGCTTATTGTTTTATCTGTTTTCAGTAGTTTTATCCAGGTAAGACCACTGTCTTCCGATTTGTAAAGACAGGAATTTCCTATGTCATTAAACGGGTTTATATAAACATTTTCATCAGAATAATAGAAATTATTTTTTGTGACATAGCCATCTTTTTTCCATGGTTCTTTTATATGCTCAGAAAGTATTTCTTCCAGAGCGGGTAAACTTCTCTGAGTAATGGTTTTATCTGTAGAAATAATTTTCCTGTATGCTTTTATAAGATCATTTATGGCTTTATAGTTTGTATATAATTTAAGTTTTTCTATCGCTTCTTTATTTCCGGAGCTTCCCAGCTTTTCTATGAGAGGAAGCCAGTCCCCCAGAGATTTAAATTCCAGTTCTGCTATAAATTCTCTTGCTTCTATAATATTTTGTTTCCGGTAATCACAGAGGAAATTACTATATTTTTTAAATGTATGAAGAGCAAGGGCATGTTCATCGTTCTGTAAATAAATAAGCCCCAGGGTAAAGAGAGCAAGAGGGTTTTTATCCTGTTCTCTTCTGCATAATGCTTTACCTTCTTCTGTTTTTCCCGTTCTGTAATAACAGTAACCGAGATGGGAATTGAGTTCTGAAAGTATTTCTTCAGATAGTTCATTTTCTCCTTTGATTGAAGTAAGATTAAGGACTTTCTGGTAAAATTTTATGGCCCTGGCCGGACTACCTGTTTCTTCTTCCAGAAGACCCATTCTGTAGTATATTTCTTTTGATTCAGGATTTAATTTCAGAGATTTTTCATAATTTTCTCTGGCAGAAGAATAATTTCTCTGATTTACATAATAGATACCTTTAGAGAGAAAATCTGCAGACTCTTTTATGAGATTTTTTCTTTCTTCATTTTTTTTCTGAAATTCTCCGAGATGAGCTCCATTTATGAGCAATTTTACATACCCTTCATCTTTCATTAAATATACTATGTCTTCTCCTGTATTTGATACAAAATTTCCTGTTATAAATGCTACAGGAGAATTTTCTGTGAAAAAATCTGTTTTCAGGGAAAATTTTTCTATAAGAGTAATCATATTTTCTTCACAGGTTGCTATAATATCGCCTTCCCATGAGTTCAGGCATAAAGGCTTACCCTGAAGATTTATTTCCCCGCCATTTATAAGAAATTTGTTCTTATCACCTTTGAAGAGAATTAATTTTTTATTATCGTAATCTGCTACTATAAGATCGGTAAAACCGTTTCTGTCGTCTGATATAATATATACAGGCTTGCCTTCTAAGGGAAAACTCAGAGGAGGTAAAAAAGTGGCGTCTCCCTTTCCCGGAAACAGTGAGATCTTTTTAGAACCACTTTCGGCACAGGCAATATCTTCTTTTTTATCACAGTTAAAATCTCCTTTTACAATCTTTATCGGTTCTTCTCCTGTATTATAAACATCACCTTTTTCGAATGCTCCGTCTCCCTGACCTGTAAGAATGGAAATACTGTTTGATTTGGAATTGACTACTGCCAGATCAATATGGCCGTCATTATTAAAATCTCCTGAAATTACATCACATGGCCTTTTTCCTGTTTTACCGGACCATTTGTCTGAAAATTCTCCCTTACCGTTTCCGAGGTGAACTGTTATGCCGTTATAGAGTTTATTTGTAACGGCCAGATCCATATTGCCGTCTTTATTAAAATCCTCTGTTATTACACATGACGGATATTCCCTTGTCCTGACAGGAAATCCGTAAAATGTTCCATCGCCTGTACCAAAGAGGATACTTAAGTCCTGTGATAGTGAATTGGCTGTTACTATATCAGTTATTCCGTCATTATTGAAATCTCCTTTGCAGATTGAAAGAGGGCTTTCTCCTGTTATGCCGCATGTGCCGTCGAAAAAAATTCCTCCTCCGACTCCCCATAACATATATATAGAGCTCCCTCCGGCAGATAGTGACACTATATCTATAATATTATCGCCATTAAAATCTCCTGTGGCAACCAGAGCAGGATTATTTCCTGTTTTATATGCAGTGTTCTGTTCTTCCGATGATTTTATTATACTTATTGTATTACTTCCCGAATCGGCAATAATTATTTCTGTAAAACCGTCTTCATTTATATCTTTAATATCCAGTCCTTCCGGTGTAGCGCCTGTATTCATAATTTTTTTCTCGCCAAATGTTCCCTGCCCCAGGTTTAACATAACTACAACCTGGTTTTTACCTGGATTTGAAATTGCCAGATCGGGGTATATATCGTCATTGAAATAACATGAGCTGATATGGCCTAATTCTCCGACTCCTCCTTTAAAAGTGTCTCTTCTGCCATTCTCTCCGACTGTGATTATAACAATTTCCTGTACTTCCCTTTTTTTATGGTCACCCATATCGGGCATGACGGGAGAGGGATTTTTTGAAATATTATCAATAACAGCTATGTCGGTTATACCGTCCATGTTGAAATCATCCATAGTAATATCTACAGGGTTCTGTATGTTCTCGTATACTGCTTCTTCTGTGAATGTTCCGTCTCCTTTTCCTTTGAAAATTGATATGCCCGTATCCTTTCCTCCTGTTATAAGATCTGTTTTCCCGTCTCTGTTAAAATCACAGGATGAAATAAGTGAAATTTTATTTTTATAAAAACTTTCTTCTTTTTTTACTATGAATGTGCCGTCTCCTGTGCCGTATAAAAATACCAGTTCATTTAAAGCGCTGTTCAGCACAATAAGGTCTGTATTACCGTCACTGTTAAAATCTCCTGATGTAATGGCTATCGGATTCTGTCCGACAGGATAGGAATATGCCGCGAATTTACCGTTTTTTTGTCCGACCAGTATGGTGACGCAGTTCAGTTCATAATCACAGAGTGCTATGTCTGATATGTGATTGTGATCGAAATCACCTGTGATAATTTCTCTCAAATCTTTGCCTGCCGGTACTATGAATTCATTGAATGTTTTTCCTGCGGCCACAAGAATATCTGTTTTTATGGTAATAAGTAATATAAATAGGATCAATATTTTTTTCATTTTTTTACCTTATAATTTAAATAAATCGTGACGCGTAACGCGTGACGGGAAGAAAACTTTTATTAAATGCTTATGCTCAGGTCAGTAACTTCAGTGGAAATAATTATATCAGATATTCGTTACCTGTTCCAGTTATGAATATCACAGTTTCGGGCAAAATTTTATCTGAGATTTTA
>CALARM010000252.1 GCA_937888925.1 uncultured Synergistia bacterium
TCTTCTTTACTTGGAGCTAAACTGGAAAAAAGCCTGAAATCCAGAACTGTTATAAACTGTACCTTGAAATCGAATGAGATGGTTAAATGGGTTATTCAGAAAACTGCCATGCTTACCGGTAAGACAATAGGCCAGGAAGACAGTGCCTATTTACTTAAAAGATCAGGTACAGATCTCAGATATATAACAAAGGAACTTGAAAAACTTTCGTCTTTCGTAGAACCTGAATTCAGAATAAATAAAGAAGCTATAGATATGTGCTGCCATCAGGAAGCTCAGTCAGGTGTATTTGAACTGACTGATGCAGTAGGCCTGGGACAGACTATGAGGGCTCTCGGTATATTTTCAGAATTGATGAAACAGCAGGAAGAACCTCTTAAATTGCTTGCCCTCTTAAGTAATCACTTTAACCTCATAAAACAGGTAAGGGAGTTAAAAGAGAAGAGAATAGGCCCTGCAGGCATAACATCTCTTTTACAAAAAATGGGAGAACATCCTTATAGAGTACAGAAAGCTATGGACATCAAGTATTTCTCACTTAATGGCCTGAGAAAAGCTCACAGATGGCTTCTTGAAGCAGATATAAGTATAAAGACAGGCCGTCAGGATCCTGAACATGTAATGGAACTGCTTATAATACTCCTCTGTCAGGAAGCGGCCAGGATGAAAGCCAGATAATAGATATGTAACATGTAATGTCAGTGTCCTGACTACTCACTATTCACTTTTCACTAAATAAAAACTACCCCTCCGTAGCCGACAAAACTGGTTGCTTCTCCCATAGAAGGTATTTCGTCATGGCTGGTAGTATATTTAAGGAGTTTCCCTTCTTTTGCACCGAGAACTCTTACTGCACTCATTGTTGCCGTAATGGCACCTGCACCGCATGCATTGCCGGATTTGTCTGTCTCGGGAACTATTTCTTCCGATTTCATGGCAATCATAAGATCAACAATTTTTTTATCATTTACATTTCTAACCCATTCGAGCGCTTCATTGCCGATTCCTTTTTCAAGCTGGCCGTAATGCATACCATAATGGGTCAGATCTGTAGAACCTATAACGACAACCTCTTTATTGTAATGGGCGAGGATTTGAGCTGTTATTTCTCCTGTCTGTAAAGCACGTTTATCAGGCGGTACCATAACAGGTATTATCTGAGATTCCGGGAAGAGATATTTTATGAAAGGCAACTGTACTTCGATGGAATGTTCTTTTTTATGTGGTGCCGTATTTTCAACTATCAATCCTTTGCTTTCTTTAATTATATCTTCTGCAAGAGATTGATTTACTTCTATATTACCCAGCGGAGTTTCCCACGGTCCTTCTCTCCAGATAGAAGGCCCTGAAATACCATAGACATGAACTGCACCGAATATAAGAAAGAGGGGGGCAGTAGCCTGCTGTTTTATTGCCTGAAATACCAGTCCTGCAGTACTTCCAGAATAAACCCATCCTGCATGGGGGACTATACCGCCAAGTATTTTACTCTCTATTTTCTCTGTGAGATGTTCTTTTTGCAGACACTCTTTAAGTTCTGCAAGACATTGTTCTTTATCTTCCGGATAAAATCTTCCCGATACAACAGATTTTCTCAACATTTTAAATAACCTCCTTTTACAGTGAATAGTGAGTGGTGAATAGTGAATGTTTCTTAACTCACCACTCACCATTCACCACTCACTACCATAGCCCGCCTTAGAGGACTCGAACCTCCGACCTGCGGATCCGGAATCCGACGCTCTATCCAACTGAGCTAAAGGCGGATGTAACTGATCTCTCAACCAGACTGTAACACTGGTTTCGATGGGTTTTACATGCAGGCTACAGTACTGGTATAACACCATCATTATATCCGAGAAGTTTACTGTAGTCAATATTAGAAGGAATAAGTTCAAATCATATAAAAATTGTCTCAAAAAATAGAATGTTTACCCTGTATGGTTGAAAAAAATACAATATGTTACAAATATTTAACAAAATATTATTGTTTTATGTCTTTTCATATTCTATAATTATTTTATTAAATGTTAGGAGGTATATTATGAAAATTAATAATACTGGTAATCAACCGGCTTTATCTATTGCAGATAATAAAAAAAATATTCCCAACAATTCACCTGAACCGCAGGATAAGGTAACTATAGGGAGCAATACACCTGATAGTCAGAGTAAAGATGGGTTCGAACAATTACTGACAGGGAAAACTTCAAAAGATGAATTATTAAAAGAACTTAAGAAGGAAATGTCTGCAGGTACAATAACTCTTGATGAAATAAAAAATCTCGAAGAAAAACCTGTAAAAGAAGAAAAAGATTACAAGCTTGATTTATACAGAAAAATTCAGAATGGAGCAATGCAGGAAAATAACTTTGATGAAGAACACTTCCTGAATACCTTGATGTCTGCTCCGAAAGTCAATGAAAAACAATATATGTTGATTGGCAAACTTTTTGATAGATCTCAATACAATAATAATATTACAGAAGAAGATTTGAGTATTGCAGTGCTCCGTAATCCCGAAATTTCTGACGAACAGTTTAAAGTATTAAATCATATTCTTGATAGAACATGTTATGATAATAACCTTGAGGAAGATTATGTATTTAAGGCTGTTCTTGGAAAAAAAGATATGAGTGAATATCAGGGCAGTGTTGTAAATACTATAATAGATTATACCAGATATGAAAATGATATTGATGAAGATAATGTTGTTTATAATGTTCTTAGTTCCAGATACATATCTAAACATCATGTATCTCTTTTAAATCATCTTATGATGCATGCAAGACAGAAAAATGATTTTGATGAAGAATATGCCTTTAAATTAGTTTGTAATACCCGTGAACTTTCAGAGATGAAAGTGGAATTATGTAAGGAAGCTTTTGACAGAGCACGCTATGAAAATGGTATTGATGATACGAACAATTTTGTTCGCATTTTAAATAGTTAAAAACATAACTTCCTATGTTTTATTGTAAGGTATTTTGTGTAAATACCATTCTATTTTGAACTTTATGGTAAGTATACAGATTACCTTACACTTGTTTACCGGAAAATCAATGTCAATTAAATATGAACATTGAAGATTTCATCCGGCCAAATATAAAATAGAAATTGATCAATTAATATATTAATGTTATAATATCGACAATTTAATATCTATTTTATAAGTGACAGGTAATTGATACAATGGAAATCCTTAAAGAAATAGCGGGAGTAATAAAAAAAGAAGATAATTTTCTTATTACGTCTCATGTAAGGCCAGATGGTGATTGTATCGGAAGCGAGATAGCCATGGGCCTTATACTTGAAAAACTTGGCAAGAAATTTGAAATCATAAACCCTGATTGTCCGAAGAAAAGATTCGATTTCCTCCCTTTATTCGATAAAATAAGGTCATCGTGGGATAAAGAAGAATTATATAATGTATCTATCGTCCTCGACTGCGGAAAATGGAGCAGAATAGAAGGTGTAGCTTCTATTGCCAGCAAATCTCCTGTTATTATTAATATGGATCATCACAGGGATTCTGCCGGAATAGGTAATTTAAATTATATAAATCACTCTGCTTCTTCTACAGGAGAAATTGTTTTTTCTCTTCTCTCGTATATGAATATGGAAGTAGATGAACCTCTTGCTGAAAGTATATATACCGCTATAGTTACAGATACCGGTAGATTCAGATATTCCAATACTACTCCTGAAACTCACAGAATAGCTGCAAAACTTCTTGAAAAAGGGATTTCTCCGGAAGTTATATATACCAGAATAATGGCACAGGAAACTCCCGGTTCACTCAGACTTTATTCGGAAATAAATAAGACACTCCTTGTTGATCATATCTGTAAAACAGCTTCCTATACAGTAACGGAAAAATTGCAGGAAGATTTTTCTCTCCACTCCATTGAACTGGAAAGTGACAGGCTCTTTGATGAACTCAGAACCCTGAAGGACTTTGAAATTTTTATTCTCTTTACGGAAATGCCTGAAGGACATGTGAGGGCAAGTTTCAGATCCAATAATGGTATTGATGTCAGTCCGGTTGCAAGGTTTTTTGGCGGAGGAGGCCACAGACAGGCATGTAGCTGCATAATAAAAGGAAATCTGGATGCAGTCCAACATAAGGTAATGGAAAACCTGAAGGAAACCACGTCTCACTGGTGAGAACAGCATTATTAGTTCCATTTTATATTGATAATAATTCTTATGGTCAGTATAATTTATTATATAAATATCATAAAATATAGGAGTAATAATAAATATTCAGGGTAAAATTATGTAAGTAACATATTACATCCCGTCATGCGTTATCCGTCACGCGTTACGATTAAATAAAGAGGATATCATTAATGGAAGAACAAACAAAAGGTACAATACTTGTAATTGATGACTCCAGCGCTATAGTACTACTTATTTCTACTATACTCAGAGAAGAAAAGTATAATGTAATTAGTGCATTTACAGGAGAAGAAGGTGTAGTTAAAGCTACTGAATATAAACCTGATCTTATTATACTCGATGTTATGATGCCGGGTATGGACGGTTTTGAAACATGTGTAAGATTGAAAGCAGATCGTGTGACAAAAGATATACCTGTCATTATAGTTACTGCAGTAAATGATACACCGAGCAAGGTCTCCGGTCTTAAGGCAGGGGCGTCTGATTATCTGACAAAACCCTTTAACGCTCATGAATTACTTGCAAGAGTCGGTTCTCAAATGCGTATAAAAATACTTCATGATGAGTTAAAAGCCAGCAATATCCGGCTTACTATGGCTTATACAGAATTGAAAGAAACTCAGGCCCAGATGGTGCAGATGGCAAAACTGTCGGCTCTGGGAGAAATGATAGCCGGGATAGCTCATGAATTGAATAATCCTCTTACAGGTATAATAGGTTATACGGAACTATTACTATCTAGCCAGGAAACTGATAAGTTTCGTAATAAACTTGAAAAGATTCATAAACAGGCAGAAAGATGCAGAAAAATAATACATAACCTTCTGAGTTTTTCCAAAGAGCAGGCACCGGAAAAGGCTATGTGTTCCGTAAATAATATGATTGTTCAGGTTCTGGACCTGGTAAGATATCAGTTTACTGCAGACGGAATTATTGTAAATACTAACTTTGATGAAAATATCCCTGCTATTATGCTGGACAGAAATCAGATACAGCAGGTCTTTTTTAATATAATTAATAATGCCCATCAGGCTATGAAACATATAGACAGAGACAGAACACTTACTGTTTCAACTTTTATTGATAGGGATATGGTCAGGGTTGATATAGAAGATACAGGAACCGGTATAGCACCTGAAAATATGGATAAAATTTTTGATCCCTTTTTCAGTACCAAAAATGTAGGAGAAGGTGCAGGCCTCGGATTGAGTATATGTTACGGTATTGTTAAAAAACATAACGGGAATATAAAGGTTAAAAGTATTGTTAATAAAGGCAGTATCTTTACCGTAGAGTTACCTTTTTCACAACAAAATGAATATTCTCATCACGATAAAGAGAATGTAAAAGTCTATATAAAAAAGTCTGTTTTAATTATTGATGATGAGGAAGTAATCAGAGAGGTTG
>CALARM010000253.1 GCA_937888925.1 uncultured Synergistia bacterium
TCTGTTACTCAGAAATCATGCCCGAAATGTAATTCTCTCCAGAGTAACAGAGCCAAGTTCTGCGGAAACTGTGGTTATACCTTTCCAAAATCATAGATTTACAAAAAATTCATAATTTAGTAAAGAATTCGTAACAAAAATCTGTTATAATATATTTGAATCATCGATAAGGTGTTGAACTGCCGATGTGTTCAGATAATTATGTAAAAGCAGAAAAATTTATCCGTTCAGGAGATGAACATTATTCAAAAGCCAGTTATAAGATGGCTTTGAATGATTATAAACAGGCAGAAGAACTCTGTCCGGATAAAGATACTTATAAGTATAAAACAGGGAAGACTTTTCTTGCACTTGGTAAAATAAAGGAAGCGTCTGTTTATTTTTCTTCTGCCCTTCTTCTCAATCATCAAAATGCAGAATATAACAACGGGCTTGCTTATATTTTTTATATTACAGGAGATATGGAAAAAGCCCGTGAATATGCCTCTATAGCAGTAAATCTCTCACCGCAAAATTCTCTTTTTATGCACAACCTCTGTACAATAAAAATGGAATTATTAAGTAAACAGAAAGATACAATTCCTGATGATATTGACACTATAGCCCTGGATTACGAAAAAGCAGGTATAAAAGACCTTGATGTTATAACTGTATCTGAAAATTTTGCCAGACTTGCCATGCTGTTTTTCAGAAAAGGTTGTCTGGAAAAATCCATGACCTGGTTTCGAAAAGCTTTAGAGCTAAATAAACAAAATCCCGAATTTTATGTAAATACAGGAGCAGTTTATCTTCTGGAAGGTAATTATGAAGAAGCTAAAGTGGAATTTAAAAAAGCCCTTGAGCTAAATTCTGATTTTATTGCAGCTCATAGAGGTCTGGCTCTATGTTATGATAAAGAAGAACAGGTTGCCATGGCAATACTGGAATATGAAAAACTGTTAAAAATAAAACCTTCTGATAAGCATAGCCGCAGTAGTCTTGACAGAATTTACTATTCCCTGAAAATAAAAAATATGACCTTATCTTTTTTGAATTTAGGTAGAATATACCTGGGAGAAGGAGAGCTTGAAAAGGCTCTTTACGAATTTCAGAATATTATAAATATAGGAGGAGAAATATTTGAACTTATACCGGAACTTAACCTGCTGGGAGAATTAATGATTATAAGAGGTAAAGACGGAGAAGCACTGAAAATTTACGAAAAATCTGCATGGTTATTGAAAAAACTTTACAGGAAACTTAAAGAAAAATACATGAAATCAGAAGAAACAGCAGAAAGTTACAGACTTTTTTCACTCTTGAAAGCAGATACGGAAAGAATACACTGTTACAGGATGGTCAGAAAGATCTACTATGAGAAAAACCTGTTTAATATGGCTGAATACTGGGAATGTCATCTCAAGAAAGCTATCTGTGATATAAACACAAATTTAACTTTTTACGGATTGTCTCAAAAAGAAGAGCTTCTGTCTGAAATAGAGCAAAGTATTAAGATTTTTTCTGACGAGCCTGACTGTCTGCTGTCTTTTGCTAACTGCCTCTATGAGACAGGTAAATATAAAGAAGCATGTCAGATTTACGGAGATATACTTGTTATCAATTCTTCTGAGGTTATTAAAAATAAAGAAAAATTATATGTTTCACTTGCTAAATGCCAGGATATGCATGGATTTAAGGAAAAATGTTTAAAAACCATTGAACTGAAGCCACGAGACGGAGGATGTTATTTTCTTCTCGGAGAAATTCTGCTTAAAGAAGGCAGAATAATAGAGTCAATAAGAGCTTATGAATACTCTTACCGTTTAAGCGGTAGAAAGATGTTTTTGAAAGCCCTGGCCGGTGCTTATGGTTTACATGGTTTGGACCTTTATAAAAAGGGGTATTTAATAGAAGGAGAGCCTCTATTACAAATTGCCTCCCGTTATGGAGATAAAAATATTGTAAATAAGAGTATGGTCACTCTCGGAATCATTTATTACCGGTGGAATAACCTTGAAAAAGCGAGGGAGTTCTTCTTACATTTTTCAGATAATTTAACTTGCTCTATGTATCTTGGCATAATATATGAAAAACTGTCATGTTATGATGAGGCAGCTTTTTATAACAGGAAATTTCTGGCAGAACTGAATAAAAACCCTTATTGTCCGGTCAGGGGGAGTCTATCATCTGCCTGTTATCCTTTAAAGGAGATTGATGCAGTTATAGAGGAATATGAAAGAGCTATAGAACTGGAACCTGATAACAGAAGTTACTATAAAATCTTGACTGAAATATATGATGATATGCAAAGGCTTGACGAACTGAGTAATAAATTTTATCGGAAATTACCGGGAAATCTACTTTATGGAGTTATATTTATTCACACAGGTCAGATATATTGTAAAAATAAATTGCTTCAGAAAGCAGAGCACGAATACGAAAAATCATTACAGGCAGGTCTTATGACAGAAGAACTTGCGCTTGCCGTAAATGAACTGGGAATGAAATATTATGAAGAAGGTAATATTGATAGAGCTATTGAAAGATTTAACAGAGCTATTGAAATATATAAATACTGTTCCGATGCTTATTATAATCTGGGTAATATATTTTTAAGAAAAGGCAGCATAGAGCAGGCAATAACTTGTTTTATAGAATCTGTTGAAAATGAGAAAAATAATCAAAAAAGAAGTAAGTTTTTAAATACCCTTGGCTTCACCTACCTGAAATCAGGCGATTTTAAGTCGGCTTTTACACAATTTAAAAAAGCAGTAGAAGTGAATCCGTCCTGTGAAAAACATGATATGTTTTTAGACGATAATAGAGCACTTTCTGATAAAGTAACAATGCTGAAAGCTCTGGAAGGAGACCCTAATTATTATATGGCTATAAAATGCCTCAGGGATGCATATAAGGGAAATATGGATATGGAAAAATACTGCAACCTGCAGATTACCAGATTTTTAAAGACAAAATTATCAGATAAAATGTTTATTGATACTATTTCCATACCTGAAGAACTTGAAGATCTGCTTACAGAATATGAAAAAAATATGACTCTGTCCCGTGAAGATGGAAAGTATTTTAAGAAACTCGGAAGACTCTATTTAAAAGAAGGAAAACCGGATAAAGCTTTACTGGCCATTCAAAAAGCAACTGCTTTAAATCCTGAATTCGCCTATCTTTATATAGAACTCAGTAATGAATATTTTGAAGCAAATAGAGTGGAAGAAGCCAGACTTGCGGCAGATAAAGCCATAGAAGTCGGAATGAAAACACTGGATCTTGCTTCTGTCTGCATAAAGATAGGTAACAAACTTTCCCTTTCTTCTGACTGGGACGGAGCTAACAGTGAATATGAAAGAGCCTGGAATATGGATTGTAGAAATAAAGAACTGGCTATGAAAATAAATAAAATCGGCGTCGAGTTCTCTTCTATCGGAAGGCTTGATGAAGCAATAGAAAATTTTAAAAAATCAATTATTATACTGCCTGATAATTTTATATTTCATAAGAATTTAGGTACTATATATCAGAGAAAGGGCATGATAAAAGAAGCTATAAAATCTTTTGAACAGGCACTATCTATCGAGGAAGATGACATAAAAGTAATGGAGAAACTAAAAAATGCCTGTCTGGAAGGGGGATATCTGATAAATGGTATAAAAATTCTGGAAAAACTTCTGAAGTTCAGGCCTGACGATTTCAATTATATATTTTCTTCAGGCAGAATGTATCAGGAACTGGGAAAATATAAAATAGCCATTGAATATTACAGGAAAACTATAGAAAAAAAACCGGACTGGCATAGCCCTTATGCATGGCTGGCTTTTATCTATCTTGATCAGAATAAATACGGAGAAGGCAGAAAGAATTTAGAAATTGCCCTGAAATTACATCCTAAAAGTCCAAAATCATTACTTGGCATGGCCCGTATTCATTTTCTTTACGGCGAATTAAATCTTTCAGAAGAATTCTATTCTAAAGCTATTGAAATTTATGATGAAGAAACAAGAAAAAAAGATGTTTCATCTGAAACATATATAAACTTCGGAGACCTTTATTTTTACAAAATGGATATAGATATGGCCATAGATAAATATAAAAAAGCTCTGGAAATAAAAGAAGAATGCCCGTCTGCCATGTTACGTCTCGGAAAATCCCTTATTGTAAAAGGAGAGATATGTGAGGCGGAATTACAATTAAACTCTTTAGCCGGCCATAATGTAGAATTCCCGGAGCTTTACCTTTATCTGGGTGATATTTACCGTATGAAAGGCTTATTAAAGGATTCGATAGAATATTACAGAAAAGTAATAAGACTTAACCCTGACTGGGTCTACCGGGCTTATGAAAATCTCGGAGATCTCTACAGAGAGATGAATGAAGAAAATCTTTCAATAAAATGTTATCATAAAACAGAAGAGTTTAAATTTGGGAATCTGCCTGTCAATTCAGTTACTCTTTCTTCTATGGATATAAAAACATTTATCCAGACTATTGAAAAGGATCTGAAAAGATAAGTGTGGTCAGGTGCTTTCAGATTTTCGACCAGACAGGCGTTAAGAGACTGTAGAAAAATAACCCTGGCAAATTATATTAAAACGGTTGTTATCCTCGCGTCACGGTATAGACTGTAAATATGATGAGGTTATTTCGTGACAACCCCTGAATTCTGTCAGATATTATTCCTGTATTCCATAGTCTTTTAATTCCTTCGCAGAAACCTCACGGGTTTCTCGTTCATGTTCCGTATCGTCCTGACTTTTCTTCATACCGAGTGATACTTCATCTATATTTATTTGTACAGTATCTCTTCCCAGTTCCTGTTCAATTTCTTCTATTTGTTCTTTGACAGAATTAATCTGTTTCCCCAGATCATCAAGATATGATTGTTTTACTTTTTCTTCTTCATGCAATATGTTCAATTCTTTATTTAGTTGTTGTCCCTGAGCCTGATGGGTATTAAAATCCTCTTTAGCTTTGTCAAGTATAGTGCTGTAATATTCAATTTGCATCTTTACATCGCTGTACTCATCATACAGAAGGGACAGATGTTTTTCCAGATCCTTGATAAGGAATTGTTTACTCGATTTAATTAAATTTGATAATCTGTCTGTTTCATTTTTATAATCTGAAATGTATATTTCAATTTTCTTAAGAGACTCATTGGAAATTAAAATATCCCTGTCAAATTTTTCTACCTTTTGATTGTATTCTGATTGGGTTATACGATTTTTTTCCGCCAGTTTTTTTATACGATTTTTCTCGGCTTCTGCCCGTCTTATTATACTTTCAAGATTTCTTCGTTCGGAACGGGCTTCTATATATTTATCTTTTAATATTTTAATATCTTCATGAGCTTTATCAATTTCCAGTTCCGATTTACGGGCTCTATCAAGTTCTTCTTTATATTTTCTTATCTCATCTCTTATATATAAAAATCTCTGTTCATAATCTTTTAGAGAATTTTGAGAGGAATAAAATCTCTTTTTACATTCTTCCAGTTCTGCTTTTGTTTCCTGATGAATTTCTTTCAGATTTTGTATCTGAAGAGTTAGACCTCTTAAATCCTGTTTAACACTCCTATATTTACTGAATAAATTAGCAAGAAATTCTTTGTTCCTTGATAGATTGTCTCTGAGCCTTTTTTCTTCATATTCTTTTGCCTGTTGTTCACTTGGTTCCTGTTTTACCACAGGTACTTTTATGGCGATACTTTCTTTAATTTTAGCATCTATTTCCTGAAGGAATTTTTCAAGTTGCTTTACTCCTTCCTGTGCTTCTATTAATTTGCTGTCTTCAGTTAAATCCTGAGTATCCGCTTCCGGCCATAGTACATCTTTGGGGACTTCCAGATTTTCAATCAAACGATCTCTGGATAATACCTCGAGTTCTTCTATTAATTCCAGTTCTTCTGCCAGTTCTTTCATACTGATTTCCTGCTCTTTAACCTGAGTTTCAGGTTTTTCTCCGGATACAAGATTACCACCGCATTTCTTGCAGAATTTTGCTGTAATCCTGTTATGATTCTTACATAGAGGACATTCTTTTGTTTGAATGGCAACAGCTCTGAGCTGTCTGTGAAGACTCAGTCCAAGAACCTTTCTTACTGTTCCTCCACATTCCTTGCAGAATTTTGCAGAAATTCTGTTTACTTTATAACATTTGGGACAGATACTTGCCATTTCAATAAAGTTTACTCCACAGGATTTACAAAAAGTTGCATTCAGGTTATTAATGCCATTACATTTTGTACATATAAGAGTATTAGTCCCTGTAGCATGATCGATAGAAACTCTTGGAAGACTTAATTTTCTGAGCTTAACAAGATCATCTCCACAGGCTTTACAAAATTTTGCAGAAAATCTATTCATGTTATTACATGTAGGACAGAGATACATGTAATGAACGGTTTTACTTTTTACAGGGGTTACCGGAGGTTCAGTTATGCCTTCATCAGTCACTCCTTCTTCTACTGGTTCAATAGCTTCTTCCTCTGTTTCAGTAATTCCCTCTTTTGTTTCTTCTGATACTGATGAAACTACTTCGGCGCTTATCTCTTCTACAGGCACTTCATCAGAAATTGTCTCTTCTACGGGTAATTCTTCCGAAA
>CALARM010000254.1 GCA_937888925.1 uncultured Synergistia bacterium
GTCGCAACCGGCAAAGAAGTTCTGGAAGCTATAGAAAAAATTCCTTATGATTTAATCCTTATGGATGTACAGATGCCGGAAATGGACGGACTGACTGCCACATCAACCATAAGAGAGAAAGAGAAAGGTATGAACAAACATATACCGATTATAGCAATGACAGCCCATGCAATGAAAGGTGACAGGGAGAGATGTATAGCAGCAGGTATGGACGATTATATACAAAAACCGGTTCAACCAAAAGAACTAATCAAAATTATAGAACATTTTCTTTATAAAGAGGAAAAAGCTTCTGATTATAAACCTGACGTGAGTGAAAAGAAAGGAAATGAAATTTATGCCAGGGAGGCATTTCTGAAACGTATTGAAGGTGATAAGAAATTCGAGAAAGAAATTATTGGAATGGTGCTAAAGGATATACCTGATAATATAGAAGAGTTAAGTAAATCTATAGATAAAGGGGATATATCTCATGTAGCCCATATGGCCCATACAATCAAGGGACTGGCAGCAAATATTCATGCAAATCTATTAAAAGAAGCTACTTATGATTTTGAATATTTATGTAAAAACGGAGAAATAAACATGGAACTTTTTGAAAATATTAAAAAGAGATTTGAAGAATTAAAAATATATCTTAAAAATTTTACATAATAGCAGTCAAAAATAGCTAACTGCTGAACCCTTATTCATAATAGAAAGGAACATAATAATTGATTGATCTAAAAGGTAAAACAGAAGAAGAACTTTCTGATTTTTTTATTTCCATTGGAGAAAAATCTTTCCGGGGAAAACAGTTATACCAGTGGATTTATTATAAAAAAGAGAGTGATTTTTCTCTAATGACAAATATAAGTAAAGAACTCAGAGAAAAACTGAAAGAAGTGGCTTTTATATCAGATATAAAAATGCTCGACAGGCGAATCTCTGAGAAGAGAAATACTGAAAAATATCTTTTTGAATTATGTGACGGAAATCTTATAGAAACAGTTTTAATGAGATATGAAGAAAATCACTCTTCCAACCGTATAACTCTATGTATATCGACTCAGGTTGGATGTGCCCTTAAATGCAGTTTCTGTGCATCAGGTCAGAAAGGACTTGTAAGAAATTTAACCCATGCAGAGATTATTGATCAGGTCATTCAGGTACAGAAATTGCTCTCACTGTCAGATGAAAGAATCGGAAATATTGTAATCATGGGTATAGGAGAACCTCTGTCAAATTACGATAATCTGATAAAAGCAGTAAATATGATAAAGTATTCTCATGGTATAGGAATAGGCCGGAAAAATATAGCGATTTCAACATCAGGTATTGTACCTGCCATAAAGAGGCTTGCCCATGAAGGACTTGGATGTAAACTGGCTGTATCGCTTCATGCATATAATAATCAGTTAAGATCTAAATTAATGCCTGTAAATAATACATATCCCATAGAAGAATTACTGGACTCATGCAGATATTACCAGGAAGTGACAGATGACAGAATAACCTTTGAATATATTCTCATAAAGGGTCTCAATGATGACCTTTCCGGTGCAAGAAAACTGGCAAAGATGCTTAAAGACATAAAATGTGTGGTAAACCTTATACCACTTAATCCGGTAGATCATTTCCACTTCAGCCCGTCAAATATACTGACAGCCCAGAGTTTTCTCATGGAAATAGAAAAATACGGTATAAATGCAACGCTGAGAAATGAAAGAGGAAGAAGTATAGATGGTGCATGCGGTCAGTTAAGGGCAAGATTTACTCGTGAGTCGTGAGTGGTGAGTAGTGAGTCGAACAGGCTCACTATCCACTACTATTACTGATAAATCTCCACATTTGGTAAAGGGTCAGCACATAATTCAGTTCTCTTGCTGAGGGCTTCTTCAAAAATATGGAGAATCTTTTCCCCTGCTCGTTGAATTTTACCGGACTGCCCCATAAACACATGTTTTGTCCTGCCACTGGCAAGAAGTTCATCTCCCGGATAGGAATAGATATCATGCAAAAATCCTATAGAAGCTCTTGTCAGTTCATGGATTGACACTTCTATCCTTATCATATCATCATAACGAACAGGTTTTATGTAATCACAGCAGGCATGAGTTACGGGGAGCATGATTCCTTCTTTTTCAAAATCTTTATAGGAAACACCGCATCTTCTCATAAATTCCCCTCTCCCTATTTCAAACCATATAAAATAGTTGGCATAATATACTACACCCATCTGATCAGTATCTTTATAGGTTGCACGAACCACTGTATTTGAAACAATCCCATCGGGAAGATTAAGTTTTGACGACATACATATTTCTCCTTTTAGTTTCGTGATGCGTGACGCTAACGTCATGCGAGGAAGTCTTTTTCAATTAATGCTCACATATTTTACTTTATATCAGAAAAAAAGGCAAAGAGTAATTTTGTTAAAAAATCTGAGGGCCATAAGAAATAAAAATATTGTTACCTTAATGTTACTTAAATATTATTATATAAGCCTTTATAATGAGTATCAGTTTAAAGGGTGTCTTAAATTCATTACTCACGATTATAGAAGGAAACAATCAATGCCAGTCCCATTAGAAAAATATCTGAAAAAATATTTTGGTTATTCCTCTTTCAGGGACGGACAAAAAGATATTATAGAAAAAATTCTGTCACGTCAGAATTTATTAATAATAATGCCTACAGGAAAGGGGAAATCTATGTGCTATCAATTACCGGCTCTCTTACTTCCGGGACTGACAATCGTTATTTCACCTCTCATAGCACTCATGAAGGATCAGGTAGATAAACTCAAAGGACTGGGCATAAAAGCAGATTTTATAAATAGTTCCATGAGTAAACATGAAGAGAAAGAAATTTTTAACAAAATAGAAAGAAAAGAATTAAAAATCCTTTATATAGCACCTGAAAGAATAAAAAGCAAAGTTTTTATAGAAAGTATAGCCCATACAGAGATATCACTTTTTGCGGTAGACGAAGCACACTGTATTTCCCAATGGGGACATAATTTCCGGCCAGATTATC
>CALARM010000255.1 GCA_937888925.1 uncultured Synergistia bacterium
GAATGGCTTGTAAGATGGAAAGAAATATTTGAAAAACATCTTGGTCTGAAAGGTGATATAGCAAAAACCTTTATGAAAGAAATGCACAGTTATTTACTTTATCTCCATACAAATTTTGCGGAAATCCCCGTGGATACTCTGGATGAAATTTCTTCTTATACTGGCCTTGAATGGAAAATTTTAACAGTTTCTGCAGATAATATACGGAAGGAAATAGAGAGAGCAATAGAGAATCTGGACATATGAAAGCACTTCAATTAATGATCTTCGATATACTTGAACATATTTTAAGTTATGCCGGGACGCCCGGCGAACTTGGAAAATATCTTACCGAACAGATAAGAGAACTTGTCGGAGGAAGAGTCGTAATTCTGCTTCAATGCAGGAGAGAACATGGGCACAGAGTCATCAGTATATGTCCTGCTAGATGGCACTATCTCTCTGAAAGTCATGAAATTCACGAACTGGCTCTCTTCTGCCATACCATAAATAAGACAGAAATATGGAAACCGGAAGAGGTGCCATCTCATATTGGAAATATTCTTAATTCTATGGGTTTCGGACTCTCTCTTGCTGTACCTCTGAAGGTTGGAAATGACAGAACCGGTCTTTTACTGATTCTGGACTTCCTTGATTCATACAGGACATCTGAAATCATGCGTGTTATGAATTCTCTTTCTCCTATTGTGGCACTTATTATGAGAAATTCCATTCTCTATGAAACACAGGAAGAAATAATTGAAGAGAGAACTATTGAACTGAGAAAACTGGTAACTTCCCTTCATTACAGGATTTCTATGGAAGAACTGGTTTCTGCCATATCAGCTAATTTTATAAATCTTGAAGCAGGTGATATTAATAAAGGTATAAATGAATCTTTAAAGGCTGCAGGAGAATTTCTGGGCGTTGACAGAAGTTATATCTATCTTTTTTCCGATGATTTAAGTACCATCAATTACGGTTATGAATGGTGTGACAATGGCGTTACAGAAAGTTCTAAAAAACTTATCAATCTCTCTTTAGAACCTTTTTCCTGGTCAACAGATAAATTAAAAAATCTGGAATATATTAATGTTCTCAAAATCTCCGATCTTCCGCCTGAAGCAGAAGCTGAAAAAAATCTCTGGCAGTCACTTCATATTCAATCATTACTGGCATTCCCTCTTATACTAAATAAATCTTTGTTCGGTATGTTCGGCTTCAGTGCCGTAAAAAGAGAAAAAATATGGAATAATGAAGATATAACCCTTATAAAAATCACAAGTGAAATATTTATAAATGTTCTGAATCGTAAAAAATCGGAAGAAGAAAAAAAGAGGCTGGAGCAGCAGATCCGTCAGACTCAAAAAATGGAAGCCATAGGAACCCTTGCAGGAGGTATTGCCCATGATTTCAACAATATTCTCGGCATAATACAGGGTTATACGGAACTGACCGTAGATGACCTGTCCGAACGGGACATGTCTCTGGAGAATACGAACCAGATATTAAAAGCATGCTCCCGGGCACAGGAGCTTGTAAAGCAGATCCTTTCCTTCTGCCGCCAGAGCGAACAGGAAAGAAAACCTCTGAATCTTTCTCTTGTTATAAAAGAAGCCGTTAAACTGCTCAGGCCGTCATTACCTGCTACCATTGAAATAAAACAGAATATAAAAGGTAAAAACTTTATAATAATGGCAGATGTGACCCAGATGCATCAAATTTTAATGAATCTCTCTACAAATGCTGCCCATTCTATGAGAGAAAAAGGAGGAATCCTGGGGATAACGCTGGAAAATATCGAATTAGACAGGGTGACTTCAATACAATACCATGGATTGTCTCCTGGGAATTATGCAAAACTTTCCGTAAGTGATACAGGTCATGGCATGAACCGTTCTGTTATGGAAAGAATATTTGATCCTTATTTTACTACTAAAAAACCGGGAGAAGGTACAGGTATGGGACTTTCTGTAGTTCATGGTATAATAAAAAGTCATAACGGTGAAATTACCGTATACAGTGAACCGGGCAAGGGGACAGTCTTTCATGTATATCTTCCTCTCGTAGAAATTTATCAAAAAGAAGAAAGAGAAGAGTTGCAACCTTTATGTGGCGGTAAAGAAAGGATTCTTTTTGTTGATGATGAAAAAAATCTTGTTGATTTTTCAGTAAAGATGCTTGATCGTCTGGGATATAACGTTACTTCTGCAACAGACAGCAGAGAAGCACTGAAAATTTTCCTGAGAAACCCGGCATCTTTCGATATAGTAATAACGGATCAGACAATGCCTGTTATGACAGGTGTGGAACTGGTAGAAAAGATTATAAATATCAGGTATGACATTCCTGCCATCATCTGCACAGGTTTCAGCGAATCTATCGATTCTGAGAAAGCAGAATCTCTCGGTGTAAAACAGCTTCTAATGAAACCTTTTACAGTAAAAGATCTTTCACAGGCTATAAGAAAAGCACTTGGTCAGTGACCAGTGACCAATTATCAGTTTATATGAGAATCGTAACGCGTAACACGGACTAGAGGGACACTTTCTCATATTTCGTTGTGACCGAAACGGTCATGGCCGTTAACAGATTTTTCAGCTATATTATCAAATCGTGACGCGTAACGCGTAACGGGTGATTCGTAATGCGTATTTTCACCGGGTAATGGGCGAAAACAGTGGTTCACCTCTACTCACTTTTCACTCTTCACTTTTCACTTTTCACTTCTCACTGTTTCCCCGGCAATTCTCCTGCAACACCTTCTACAAGCCATTCCATTTCAACAAGATCTTTATCTGTATAGGTAAGGTTTTTACCTTTTGGAATCTTTACCTTTCCCTGTTGATCCTTTATGGGGCCGGAAAAAACGTCCAGTTTGCCATCAATAAAATCCTGTTTTTCTTTTTCTACAAGTGTTTTTATATCTTCAGGTACCATAGGGCCGAAAGGTGCCAGTCCTACTGTACCATCTTTCATGTCTCCCCAGTAGGAAGAGGTCTGCCATTTACCGTCATAAACTTCCTTTACTGTTTTTATATAAAAAGGGGTCCAGTTCCATACAGGTGCAGTAAGATGAGCTTTCGGTGCAAAAGATGCCATATCAGAATTATAGCCTATGGAATAAATGCCTTTTGACTCTGCCACCTGCTGTGCTGCAGATGAATCCTGGTGCTGTGCTATTATGTCAACACCTATGTCTACAAGACTCTCTGCCCCTTCCCTCTCCTTTGCAGGATCATACCAGGTATGAGTCCATACTACATGAACAGTTGCTTTCGGGTTTGCCTTTCTTACTCCAATGGTGAAAGCATTCAGACCTCTGATGACTTCCGGTATGGTATGGGCTGCCACATAGCCTATTTTATTGGTTTTAGTCATTTTACCTGCCATAAGGCCCGTAAGATACCTGGCCTGTTCGATTTTCCCGAAATATATACCTATATTTTTAGATGTTTCATAACCTGTGCACTCTTCGAATACCACATCGGGATATTTGGCGGCAACCCTCTGCATTACACCCATATAATGGGTTGTACCGAAGATAAGCTTATAGCCTTTTTCGCACAGTTCTGTAAAAACCCTTTCTGCATCAGCATTTTCCGGTACATTCTCTATATAGGTTGTTTCCACGAAAGGAAGTTCTTTTTCCATAGCCTGCCTTCCTTTATCATGGGTATAGGACCATCCCCCGTCTCCTATAGGACCTACATAGACGAAAGCGACTTTCAATTTTTCCGTTTTCCCTCCATCCGGTGTATTTCCTTCCTGCTTCTGGCAGGAACAGAGGAAAAACATGGTCAAACATAATAAGAAAAAAATTCCCAACTTTTTCATATAAAACCTCCTTTTACATTGAGCAGTTATCAGTGAGCAGTTATCAGTGAATAATGACGTTCACTAATCTGTTACCTATAATCTTATTTAGCATCGTGTAACTGGTAACTGGTCACTGGTCACTGGTCACTGGTCACTATAACACTCTCCACTACAGCGGCAAGCCTTTGGATTTCTACCGTTAATTTCTCTATAACATACGGATCATCCTGTGAAAGGTCTTTTGCTCCTGCTTCGATTTCACAGGCCAGACTATGTAGAGAATTTGCACATATATTCGCACTTGTTCCTTTTATATTATGGGCTCCGGCTCTCATATCACTTCTATTTCCTTTACAAAAAGCTTTTCTCAATTTTTCTTTTTCTTCTCTGATAATTTCTAAAGATTCCTCCAGAATCTCTCTGCAAAATTCCCTGTCATTATCAACTCTATATAAAAGCTTTTCAAGATCCAGAATAGTTTTATCAATCACAGTTTTTTCAGCATAAGTTTCTCTTTTCCTGTCTGTCTTTATAACAAGATGTTTTTCTATTATATCTAAAAGGGTCTGCATCTGTATTGGTTTCGATATATAGTCATCCATACCTGCTTCAATACAGAGTTCTCTGTCTCCTTTCATTGCATGGGCAGTCATGGCTATAATCGGAATTCTTTCCTCAGGAGATTGCAACTGGCGGATAAATCTGGTAGTTTCGAAACCATCCATTTCCGGCATCTGTACATCCATTAAAATCATATTGTAATCAGTCTCACGAAGTGCCTTTATAGCTTCTCTCCCGTTGCCTGCAGCACAGGCATTATAACCTCTTCTTTTCAATATACGAAGGACTACTTTCTGGTTGACTGTATTATCATCCACTACAAGAATACG
>CALARM010000256.1 GCA_937888925.1 uncultured Synergistia bacterium
CTGTCAGGCAGAAGCTGATAAAATGGTTACGAACTTATTTGGAGCGGTAATTAGATGAGATTTGCACCGCATACATTATTTGTGCATCTGCCGCCGTTCATATTAATATCAGAAGGATTTCCGCATTTACTGCATCTTATGACAGCATTTACTATAACGCAAACGTCTGTCGCTTCATTGAAGATATAGCCCCCTCTTCTGGAGATTACAAATTCATCGCAGTTAATTTCTTTTTTGCCCAGTTCTTTTGCCATAATGGATTTTACATTTTGAATATTTACTTTCGGGATGAATTCTTCCTGCCAGAGGGCATAACCTATCTGTGAGAAACTCTGAAAAATGCCTCTGTTTATGGCAAGATGGACAAGTAAATCCATACCTATTTTCCCGGGAAGTTTTGTATGTATTTTTCTGTCCCTCTCTATAATGAGCCCGTCGCTGAATACCCTGTCTATAACCAGTCTGAAAGAGCCTTCACCTTTCAATGCTTCTTCTATGATTTTTTTGCATGTCTCTTTCCCTGTAATATGTCTTTTGCCGTTTTTATAGACAAAAAATTTCATTGTAGAAGAGTCAGATATTTCATGAGTTTTTTCTTCTTTAAAATTTTCTTCCGAACAGTTATTTACAAACCAGTCTCTGAAGAGAGAAAAAGTCTTTCCGTAACATATATAAGGAGTCTTTTTACATGTAATAAGACTCATGCTTGATAAAACTTCGAGAGACTCTTTCCATTTGTTTTTAAAATTTTGCTTTAAATATTCTTCTGAGAGCCAGTCTTTATGTTTGATAAAGTGAGAATATATTTCCCTGTCTTTTTTGTCCAGTTTTTTCTCCCATGAAGGAAAAATTTTTCCCACACATGAGAGTTCTTCAAAGACTTCTTCCGGCATATTCACAGAAGGTATTCTGTTCCAGAGTATGGCATATAAATGTGTAAGAATGAAGGGATGGCCTCCTGTAATATTATGTATTTTTTCTATTGTTTCATCTTCTAAATGAATATTGAGATTTTTAACATCTTTAAAGACTTTTTCCAGCATCAGTCTGCAGTCTTCCCGGGAAAATCCTTCAAGAAATTTGCTCTGCATATGATTGAAGGGAGAGCCTACCTGCTCGCAGAGATCCCTTATTTTTCTGAACCCGGTAAGGACAGAAGAAATTTTATTGCTTAAAGGGGAATCTACAAAGAGATACCTGAGCTGATGATACATCGCTTCAGACCATTCATGGCCGCTTACCAGATGTTTTGCATCATCTATAAGAAGTACAAGTCTTATCTGACCGAAGACTTCCTCTCCTTCTCTGATGA
Source organism: uncultured Synergistia bacterium (assembly GCA_937888925.1). The sequence continues at coordinate 1,313 of CALARM010000256.1, forward strand.
GCTTTTTTAATTTATTGTCTGTAAAGTCATCAAAAAGCTGTTTAATACTGGAGTTTTCATCCAATTTATAATCCTCATCGCGGAGATTATTGAAGTCCTTACTTTTTTTCAGTTCTTTCACCGATTCATTTAAAATACCCTGAAGGAAATTACATGGACTGATAGGCATCATATGGCTCAGATTCAGATAAATATTTAACAGATGGGGAATGCTTTTTTCATCTGTATCAAGTATGGTTTTTAACCTTAAAAGACAGGAAGTTTTTCCCATTTTATCTCCTGCCAGTATTGCATAGGAATATCCCCCTGTTTTTATCTGTCTGGCCATAAGGTTTAATTCTTCTACAAGTTTCCCGCAGAAAAAGAATCTGTCTTCTATTACAGGTGAAAAGGGATTGAAAGGATTCATTATTTCTTATCTCCATTCTGAGTATCTATAAATAAAGTTCTATTTCCGGGTAATTTTTCCTATAAAAAATCACTAATAAATCGCTAATAAAAAATTTGATATTTTATAAAATCTATTTAGCAGTTTTTTAGTTTCTACGGTGTATATTATTTATATGAGAATCGTGACGCGTAACGCGTGGCGCGTCACGGGAGAAACAGATATTCATCTTTCGTTATGACTGAACCGGTCATGGCCGTTAGTAGAATAAATCTTACAAAATATAAAAAGGGGGAATATAAAATGACAGTAAGAAGAAAAAAAATTTTAAAAGCAGGTATCTGTGCTATCATTTTTCTTGTAGCAACCTATTTTTCTCTTACAGGTAAATTTAATTACGAAATAGGAGCAGAACTTGGCAAATTAAAAAAAGCCGGTGAGGTAACAGAACTTTCCGAACTCGGAACAAAAGAAACTGTTCGTGACGGTAACAGAGCCCAGCTTTATTATTCGGCAGGAGAGATGGTAAATTTTGATTTTCGTCCTCCCGGTAATGAAGTTAAGGACATAGAAGATTATTACAGGGAAAATAAGGATAAAATAGCGGATTCTATGGCAAAAAACCAGGTTGTACTGGATATTATGGATAAATCTATGACCTTTAATAAATGCAATTTTAATTTTGACTATGAAAAAGGTTTTGACATGCCGGTTCCAAATTATCTTCAGTTAAGAACCGTAGCCTATCTCCTTACTATGAAAGCTTTTGATGATATAGATAAAGGCAGATATGATCAGGCAGTATTGAGAAGTGTTCAGTGTATTAAAATGGGAGGAGATATGGCAAATGAACATGGATTTTTAATAAGTGACATGGTTGCTATTGCCATTATAAAAATTGGTATAATGCCAATTCAGTATATGTTACAAAATAACATAAATGCCCATTACGTTCCTGCTGCAAATGAACTTTCGTTTATAAGAAATTCCCTTGGTGATGATTTTATAAAATCTCTTCAGGCAGAAAGAGCATGCGGAATTGATGCTTTTAATAAGCTGCTGGCAAATAAGGCTCCTGATATAGCCGATTCTGTGAATGATACTTTGTCAGAAGATTTAATAACTGCCATAGCAGGCAGCAATGTAAATTATGATGTATCAAAAAATACAAAAAATAATGAATTTCTTATGACATTATTATCTATGGTCGGTCTCTCTCACTATGAAAAAATTAAAATTAATTTTGTAAATAAATATACGATAACTCTTGCAAAGCCCTATTTGCTCGCCAGTGAACTCCATTATATAAGAACAATGAATAAACTTATAGATAATGTAAAGTCAAATCCTGAAGGGGAAATGAAACCGGTCAATCCTGGAAAATTTTATATTATATCTTATGTGATTGTACCGAATACGCAGAAGGCACAGGAGCGGAATGTTACACTTATGAAAGATATTGACGAACTTATAAGAGGTTTTAAATTCTGATAAGTTGAAAGAGTAACAGGAACGTTTAGGAACGTTTATAGAGATTTTATCGATTTTTTTAGAAACTGGCGAATGAAATCCAATGGATATTAACGAAAAAGTTCTGGTTTATTTTATAATATTTCTAAATTTATTTTCTTTTTCCACAGGGGAAAGGGATGAAAATGGTAATTTTTTCGGTGAGCCGATAAAGATAGATCCAGGTATAAATTTTAAGGTTGGAATAACATCTACCCTCACTTTTGATGCTACGGTAAATCCTGATTTCAGTCAGGTAGAGGCAGATGCTCCTCAGATCGATGTAAATACAAGATTTCCCATTTTTATTCCGGAGAAAAGACCGTTTTTCCTGGAAGGCCAGGATATTTTTGCTACTCCTTTTACTGTTGTCCATACCAGGCAGATAGTAAAGCCGGAGTATGGATATATTAAATCAGGAGGAGCTTATTACTTAAGGTTTAGGTATTCAGGTAGAAATCTCTATTACGGTTTATCCCATTCCTCGGTAAATCCTGATTTTGAAGCTGACTCAGGTTTTGTTTACAGAACAGATTATAAGAAGTATAGTACCTGGCTTGGCTATAGTTTTAAGGCAGAAGATGATACGGTTTTGCTCAGAGAATGGGGGCCTTCATTTTATGGTAATTTCTATTATGATTACATCGGTAATCCTACAGAATGGGATACGAGCGGTGATCTCTATTTCTCTCTTTCCAATAATGTCACTTTTGACGTTTATACCAGCCTGGGATACCTGGATTACAGTGGAATAGATTTTTATCCTTCCTATACATCTTTTTCATTCGATACATCGTACAGTCAGACTGTTTCAGGAGGATTCAGTCTGTACTATGGTAAAGAAGTAAACTATAATCCAGACAGGCTTATACTGGGCAATTCTTCAGGAGGCAGTCTCTATCTGACCCTTAAATTCGGCGAAAATTTTCGAAACAGTTTCACCTATTCCAGAAGCAAGTTAACAGACCCTTTTACAGATGATATGATATTTGATGTGAGTATATTCAGAAATTCCCTTACTTATCAGTTTAACAGGGATCTGGCCTTTAGAAGTATTATTGATTATAATTCCTATGGCAACAGAGTCGGTGCAAATTTACTATTTACCTGGACGCCAAATCCCGGGACTTCCTTTTTTATAGGTTATGATACGAGACTCTTTCAGGAAGAGACCGGTATATATGAAACAGATAGAAATATCTTTTTTATGAAAATGTCCTATCTTTTTCAATTATAGTTACTATAAACTCTCAGAAAACAGAAAGATTTGCCCTGTTAAAATATCAGTTTTTTTCCTGTAATTTATTTTTTTGTCAGCCCATAGATAAAATTACTTATTTTTATAATTATTTTCAAATTAACTGAATAGCTATTGAAGCCAGTGCTCCTGCAGCAGCTCCGATGCCTGCTCCTATAAATGCCCCCGATGCCTTGCTGTATCTCTTACTTTCCAGGTTTTCTGTTTTATCTGTCATGACTGGTTTCCCTTCTGAATTCAATACAGGAGCTGTTCTGTAAATACCTGTCTTCCCATCGGGAGAACTATCGGGTCTGGACTCAGGCCCAAAATCTATTCCTGACCAGTCATTCTGTGTCCAATCCTTCGGGATTTCACCCATATATTTTTCTTCAGTAACAGGAACAGGATAGGTTCTGTTAATAACAACATTTTGTTTTTCCTGAAGTTTACCTGCCACATATCCTGCCGCTGCTCTCACGGCACCTCCTACGGCAGCACCTATACCGACTGATGCGCCGCTTAATCCCGACAGTTTTGACAGTGTCCCTGCAGTGCCAAAAAATGCAGAACCTATTCCTTCTGCTATTCCTCACTGTATTGCCTATCCCTTTTGCAGAAAAATCACAGTGGTACAATGTTAAATTTATGAAAAATATTGATGAACTTATAAAAGGTTTTAACAGGTTAGAAACGGATTTTCTGAGCGGATCTGTCCTGCAATAGACTTCAGTGGATAGATCCGTTTTAATATCGTAAAATAAAGCTTTAGATAAAATTAAGTAGAGGCAGTTTATCTAAATAATTTAAGCAGTCACTCCTCCATTTACCAGTGAAACTGAAAAGATGATTAAAAATCTCTGTATTGAAAAAAAGTCCTCTTCTTGCCCTGGATATAAAATCGGTTCTATTTTTGATGATACCCTGAAATTGAAGAGATTATTTCTTTACAGTTTCTAAAATCTGAAAAAGTCTATAGATTGAAAAAGGAGTTTTAATAAAGGCCATAGAATTATTTTTTCCAGAATAACATATGAGAGGAGAATTTTAAAATGTCCATTGAAAGTGCAAAACAATTTGTAAAAAAAATGCAGGATGACGATAATTTTGCAAAATCTTTCTTTGCCTGTTCTGACCCTGAAGAGAGGACAGCTTTTATTAAAGACAATGGTTTTGAATTTACAAAGGAAGAGATTGATGAGGCAAAAGAAGGGATTGATGTATCCGGAGGAAAGTGCTGCGGACAAACATGTGAAAACGATCATAAGAAAGGATGTACCTATATGGTAAATCCCATGACGGGAATTGGATTTTGGAATACATAAACCACAGTGGCTTTTAATTAAAATTCCGATAGTTTTATTGCATGTTGAGATGGTTTTAAGCTGTCTCAACAGTTTTATTAAAAAACATGGTTTTGAATTTACAAAAGAATTTGTTTTTAAGAGGAGCTTTTTCTGGAGAAGAATATATGAAAAAGATTGTAAAGCCCTGTCATATGTTTAATTATCAGGGTAGATGGTATGTTATTAATATTGAAGGGATGTTTGCAAAAGAGATAGATGATAAAATGGTCGGTGTGATTAAAAATCTTACTGTCGACCCTGCTTTGGTTCTGGATGCCCACATAGAAGAAAAACTTACAAAACTGGGATTATTATCAGAAGAAGTGGGAGAATGCAAAAAAGACATTAAAGAAGAAATTCCCATCTCAAATATGGCTCTTTTTTTGACTCAGTCCTGCAATTTGAAATGTGTATACTGTTATGGAGAGGGAGGATGTTATGGTACAGGTGGCACTATGAAAGAAGAGACTGCCATACAGGCTGTGGACTGGTTGATTGAACAATCAGGGACGCAGAAAGATGTCCACATAGGTTTTTTCGGCGGAGAACCTTTACTGAAGTTTTCTCTTATGAAATTAATAGTGGAATATGGGAGCAGGAGATTCAAAGAGACAGGAAAGAAGCTGAATTTTTATATTACTACCAATGGCACCCTTCTGGATGATGAAAAAATTGCTTTTTTAGCAGAACACAGCATAGAAGTTATGGTCAGTTTTGACGGCACAAAGGAATTACAGGATTCTCAGCGTCCCTATATAAACGGCGAAGGTTCATATGATTCCGCTGTACCTGGAATAAAGAAATTGCTTGAAATATTACCTGAAAGTATTGGACATTCCGTAATTGTAGGCAATACAGATCCTGAAATCGTTAAAGACTCTATGGAGGAAATTGGTTTTAAACATATATCAATTATGCCTGCCTCCAGATCCCTCTTTGCAGATGAAACTGTTAAAACAAAATCCTCGAGAGATACAAGGAGTCTTCTACAGGGGATGGAAGAAGAAGCGGAAAAGTGGGTAAGCCTTATTAGAAAGAGAGATAGTGAAGCCTTAAAGGATTTCAAGAACAGGAGTGGATTAAATTATGCTTTACTTTCCCTCTTTCATAATAGTAAAAGATACCATGCCTGCGGTGCCGGACTGGGACTTGTAGCTGTTTCTTTTTCAGGAGATGTGTATTTATGCCATCGTTTTGTTGGCAGAGAGGAGTATAAACTGGGAAGTGTCTTTGAAAAGGAGCTCAAAAGGGAAGAATATCAAAAAAGCCCTTTATCAACCAGTAAGTTATGCTCTTCCTGTTTTGCCAGATATTACTGTGCCGGCGGGTGTAAACATGATAATGCAGGTTCCTGCGGGTCTGTATCAAAGCCCTCTGAGGATATGTGCCGTATGAGATGTCGTGAACTTGAACTTGCTGCAAGTATTATCTGCAGGCTTGACGTTGAGGATAGAATTTTCCTCATTGATAATGAAATTGTTCCTATAAATCCATGTCCCTTTGATTTTTTGTGAAACAGATATGAAATTAAAAGATTTTCATTGTTTTACTGAAGAGGAAGGAACTTATATTATAAATAGTCAGGATATGCTTTATGGTAAAATTACTGACTCTCTTCTCCATGAATTACAACAGGGGACTCTTTTCAGTAATGAAGCTCAAAAACTGATTGAAAATCTCTGTCTTGAAGAAAAAAAGGCCCTTCCTGCTCCTGTATTTCGTTTTTCTCCCCCTCAGACTATAGTGCTTATGCTGACCTATAGCTGTAATATGGCCTGCCGCTATTGCTGTCAGGGTGAGATTCCCGATATTAAAGAAACAGAAATGCCTGAAGAAATAGCATTTAAAGCAGTTGACTGGATAATAGAACATTCAGGAGAACATAAAGTTCTTGATATAGGTTTTTTCGGAGGGGAACCTCTTATTAAAATTCCTTTAATGAAAAAAATCATTGCTTATTGTGATGAGAAAGAAAAGATTTGTGGTAAAAATTTTCATTTTGGAGGAATGACTAATGGACTTTCTCTTACTGATGAAATGATTGATTTAATTGTTAAGAGAAAAATGGATTTTACTATTTCTTTTGATGGTCCTCCCCGTATTCAGAATTACAACAGACCTCTGAAAAACGGAAGTCCTTCCTATGATGTTATTCTTCCTAGACTTAAAAAATTACTTGCTTTTATACCGGAAATCACTGTTCGGCCGACTATTGATGCTAATAATAATATTGATGAAGTGTTCAATGGCATCAGTGAAGCGGGGTTTATAAAATGCCGTATAGAAAAAGTCTCCAGTTCTTTAATAACAGAGAAGGAAAAACATGAAGAAGCTATTGTTTCTGAGGCTTTTGTAAATCATTTTAAAAAACAGGCGCAATTTTTAATAAGTTCTGTCAAAAATCGTGATGGTTCTTCTATGAAAAAAATAAGACTTGACGATATTTTTTGTGAAGAACTCAGAAAAGTATACAGAGCATCTACTGCTCCCTTATTCACACCCAGAATATATTTTTCCTGTTCCGTAGGAAGAGGTATGGTAACTGCTGCTATAAACGGAGACCTTTATCCATGCCCCAGGTTTCTTGCTCTGCCTGAATATAAAATCGGCTCTGTTTTTGATGGTACACTGAAGAATGATATATTTAAGAAAAGCCTTCTGATTGAAAGTGAAGACTGTAAAGAATGCTGGGCAAGATATTACTGCGGAGGGGCCTGTGTGGTGGAACATGCAGGTGCTACAGGACATATTTTTAAAACAAACCCTGCTACGTGCCGTCTGAGAAAAGCAAAAATAGAACAGGCTGTAAGAGTTATGGCCAATATGGATAGAAATGATTGCACTTATATGAAGGAACAAGCGATTTTATCTTGAGGAAGTTATCTAAATAATTTAAAAGTATAGGAATTTTTATTTTTAATGGCGTAAAATAAAGCTTTAGATGAAAATTATGTAGAGTCAGTTTAGCTAAATAATTTATATGGAAGATGATTTGATTAAACCGGAAGAATTGAATAAACTGTTAAAATTTAGTTTGACCTTTTCCTGGGTTATTCTAAGTGTTACTCTTATCTTTATAATTGCTTTAATTATATGGAGTTCTACAGCTTCTATCCCTATTTATATAGAAGGCAATGCAGTATTGATGAATAGAAGTCTTGTGAGGGCAATACTGAGTAATACTAATGGTTTGGTTACTACTGTTAATGTTAAAAAAGGGGAAAAAGTCAGTGCCGGAAAAGTTATGTCAACAATAAAGGAGGATAAAAATGGCTGTACCCTCGATGTAACTGCCAGTGATGATTTTACTGTAATGGAACAGTGGATTTATCCTTCTTTTTATATAAGAGAATCAGAACCTCTATTTACTGTTGAAAAGGAAAACTATTATAAAGAACCTTTTTTAATAGCTTTTGTTTCAATTGATGAAGCAGGTATGGTTGAACCCGGTATGGAAGTTTCCCTTTCTTTTTTAACGTGCCATAACCGGGGTCTTATAAAAGGAAGAGTAACCAAAATATCTCCCCATCCTGTAAGTTCTGAACTTATGTTCTATGAACTTGGAAATAGAGAGATTGCAGAGTATATAAAAAGTCGCTATAGTGATACTGACACTCCTCTCGTAGATTTAATTATAACTATCTTAACAAATAGCGACGGAACATATGAAGGGATGGGGAAAATTCCTGATGAAAAGATAGAAACAGGGACACTCTGTCAGTATTTTATCATAGCTGACAGGCAGACTTTTCTGGAGAAATTTTTTCCCTGGCTTGCCAGGTGAATTTGTGAAAAGTGAAATATGAAATATATAGAAAAAATAAAAAAAACATTTAAAAAATTAAATCCCTGGAACTATTGTGTTCCTACAATTATCCAGATGGAAGCTACTGAATGTGGTGCTGCATGCCTTGCAATGATCTGTGCTTATTATAAAAAATATGTTCCCCTTGAGGAGATGCGCGTTGCCTGTGGAGTATCCCGCGATGGAAGTCGTCTGCAAAATATTATTAAAGCAGCCGACAGATACGGATTTTTTTCCATTATGAAATCTGTTCAGGAACTGGATAGGCTTAAAGATATACCTCTTCCTGCAATTCTACACTGGAATATGTCTCATTTTGTTGTTCTTGAAAAGATAAAGGGAAATAAATATTATCTCAATGATCCTGCCTATGGCCATCGTGTTGTAACCAGAGAAGAAATGGATCTTTATTTTACCGGTGTAGTTCTCATACTCACTCCTGACTTCGGTTTTGAGCCTGGTGGACAGAAACCCAGTATTATTCCTTCTTTAAGACGTTTTGTTCAGGAAAAATCTTCTCCCTGGATTTTTCTTTTACTCTGTGGTATTCTTCTGGTTATTACAGGACTTATTATGCCATCGTTTACCAGTTTTTTTGTAGATAATATTATTGTTGCAAAAGGTGATAATCTCCTTTATCTTGTTATCTTCGGTATGTTAATTGTTTCTGCCATTCAGACAGTCCTTACATGGATAAGAGATACCTGTCTTATGTACTGGAATATACAATTGACCCTTTCCAATGCCAATTCTTTTTTCTGGCATATTATAAGACTTCCCATGACATTTTTTGAACATCGCTATGCAGGTGAAGTAGGAAGCCGTGTTCTTTTAAACCAGGAAGTTTCTAACATTATCTGTAATAAACTGGCAAATGCTCTTTTAAATATATTTATGTTGATTTTTTATATCCTGATTATGATACAATACAGCCAGCTTCTTACATTGATACTGGTCTGTATGGCCTTTATTAATTTTATTTATCTCGGATATGTTGCCCGTTATCGTTCAGATCTACAGCAGAGACTTCTTGCTGAAAGAGGAGCACTTCAGACATGCAGTATGATTGGCATTAACTCTATTGAAACTATAAAGGCTGCCGGTAGTGAATCTGAATTCTGGGAAAAATGGATGGGATATCAGGCAAAAGTTATGAATTCAGAAAAAAAATTTGATTTCTCTACTCAATTTCTTAATGCCTGCCCAACACTCGTTACTTCTCTCGCTACTCTTGCAGTTCTTATTTTCGGAAGTATGGAAGTAATGGAAGGAAAAATGACAGTAGGTTCTTTAATGGCTTTTCAGGCTATTACAATTTCTTTCCTGTCACCTATAAATACACTTGTGTCCCTTGGAGGAACTCTACAGGAAACAGGTGGAACTCTTCTTCGTCTGGAAGATACTCTTAAATATCAACTGGATCCTTTGCTTGAAGGGAAAAAAGATATTGATCTTAATAAAACAGAACAACTGAAAGGGGAAATTGAATTTAAAAATATAGGCTTCAGTTATGGCCCTCTTGAACCTCTCTTTATAAAAGATTTATCTTTAAAAATTCAGCCAGGTATGCATGTGGCTATTGTCGGCGCAAGTGGTAGCGGGAAATCTACTATGGCCCGTCTTCTTACAGGCCTTTATCAGCCTGTAAAGGGAGAGATTCTCTTTGACGGAAGTCCGCCGGAGAGTTTTTCCAGAAATACTTTCTGTTCCTCTATCAGCATAGTTTCCCAGAATGTAACCCTTTTTTCCGGAACTGTAGCAGAAAATATCTCTATGTTTGACAATACTATTTCCCGCAGTGATATTGTAATGTCTGCCCTGGATGCCTGTATACATGAAGATATCTGTCGTTTACCGGGAGGTTATAATGCTCCTGTAGAAGAAGGAGGACGCAACTTCAGCGGAGGTCAGAGACAGAGAATTGAAATAGCAAAAGCCCTTGCAGTTAATCCTTCTATAATCATACTTGATGAGGCTACCAGTGCTCTTGATACATTAATAGAAGAACAGGTAATAGATAATATAAAAGCCAGGAAATGCACAGTAATTCTTATAGCACACAGATTGAGTACCATCAGAGACTGTGATAAAATAATTGTTCTCGAAAAAGGAAAAATAGTAGAAGAAGGGACACACAGTGAGCTAATGGCTTTAGAAGGTATTTATAAGAAATTAATTGAATCTGAATGAAGGAACCAGGAGTAGAATATGTCGGATTTATCTGAGAAAAGAAAAGAAGCACAAAAGGAAGTACTGAGAAAAATACACTGGTATTTTAAAAATATTTATAAGCCGGAGGAAGAAGAACTTCCTCCTTCTTCTACAGATGACCCTTTATATGAAGCTGCTCTTATTCTGTGTCTTCATTCCGGTATCAGTCCTGACAGGGTAAAATTATCAGAAAATTTCCGAAAGCTCCGCGAGAAAAATGCTTCACCGGAAGAAATACTCAGAAGAATTGCCTTCGATTCAGGCTTTAATATACGCAAGGTAGAATTAACGCCCGGCTGGGAAAAAGAAAACTGCGGCTCAATGATTTCTTTTGACGGAAAGGGCATGCCCGTTTTATTTATCCATAAAAGACAGGGTTATAGTTTTTTAAATCACCGGAGGGAAGAATATACTTTCCCTGTTACCAGTACCGGCCAGAAGGGCTATCCTCGTTATGCCTGGACATTTTTCAATACCCTTCCCGATGAAAAGACTTCTTTGTTTAGTATTATCAGATACTTACTTAATTACGGAGTTATAAAAACCTTTATTATTGTTGTAGTTTTTGGTTTAATTTCAGGATTGCTGAATATACTTTTCCCTATGTTGAGCGGCTATCTTTATCTGTACATAGTGCCTCAGGATGATTATAATCAGCTCTTTCTTATAGGATTATTATTGCTTACCACTATGATTACATCTTCTCTTTTTTCTATTTCTCAGGGACTTATAGTGTCAAATTTTGAAAGTATTCTCAATACATTTCTTCAGAGTGCTATATGGAGCAAATTACTCAGATTTGACATTAATTTCTTTTATAAACATAGTACAGGAGACCTTTCTGTGAGGGTAAATTGCATTAATTCTATAAGGCGCATTATGGCCGGAACATTACTAACCACCGTTTTTACTTTTATTTTCAGTTTTTTAAATTTTATTCTCCTTTTTTACTATATGGCAACTCTTGCTGTTGTTGTTGCTATAGCAGCGTTCTTACATCTTCTCTTTTTATTTTTAATCGGTTACAAAGAGTTTAAATATAAAAAGGCTTTAAATGATATTTCCGGGAGACTTTCTACTTTAATTTTTCAGATTTTTAACAATATTTCCGACATCAGATTAAGAAATGCAGAGATTCGTTTTTATGGAAGACTGGTAGAAATATTTACTCAGAGTTGCCGAACCGATTTTGCTATCACCTACTTAAACCGTCTGACAAATGCCTTTAATACCGGTTTCCCTCCTTTTCTTACTGCTATTGTCTTTTTTGGTTTTATAAATTTTGCCGGAAATGGCCGGTCAGTTTCACTGCCAGATTTTATTGCTTTTAATGCTGCTTTTATGAGCTTTTATGCTTCAATTAGAGCTTTTTCAGATATTTACAACAGTATTCTTGATATTGTCCCTCTTTATACAAGAGCTTTGCCAATTCTTGAGGAAATACCTGAAAGCAGCAGTGGCAAGAATGAATCCTATGAACTCAGGGGCCTTGTAGAGTTTCAGAATGTTTCTTTCAGTTATATTCAGGGGTTACCTGTCCTTAAGGATGTATCTATCAGGGCTGATGAAGGGGAATTTATTGCCATAGTCGGGAAAAGTGGTCAGGGAAAATCTACCATTTTAAAATTACTTCTTGGTTTTTTAAAACCGGAATATGGTTATATAAGTTATGACGGCCATAATATTGAAGATATGAACCCTCAGTCTTTAAGAAAACAGATGGGAGTGGTTTTACAGAATGGCCAGGTTACTATGGGAACTATTTTCTATACCATTACAGGGGCATCCAATATGTCTGTAGATGATGTGTGGGCAGCTGCCAGAATGACTCACCTGGAAGAAGATATTAAACAGATGCCTATGGGTCTTTTTACCATGGTGGGAGATAATGGTAATCTTCTTTCAGGGGGACAGAAACAGAGACTTCTTCTGGCAAGAGCTATTGCCCACAATCCTAAAATTTTATTACTGGATGAGGCTACCAGTGCTCTTGACAACCCCACACAGGAAGTAGTTATGAAAAATCTGGAAAATATGAAGATTACCAGAATAGTTATTGCCCATAGACTCAGCACCATTATGAATGCCGACAGGATTTATGTCCTTGACGGAGGAACTATAGTGGAAAGTGGTAATTATAAAGAATTGATGGATAAAGGAGGCCTTTTTGCTTCCTTTGCTTCACGTCAGATATCATAAAAAAACCGGAGATTAAATATGGAAAAACAGGATATTTTTCGTAAATCTGCTATGGAAAGTATGGTTAATCCGGAAGAGTTAAATAAACTGATTGATTTCGGTATTTCAGGCTCCTGGGTTATAATAATCAGTATTACAGGACTGATAATTTCTTTTCTTATCTGGACGGCTTTTTCTTCTGTCCCTCTTTATGTGGATGGTTATGGCATAATATTAAACAAGAGCAAAATAAGACCTGTCCTTTCCGGTGTAAAAGGAGTTATAAAAGAGATTGAAGTAAATAGAGGAGATAGTATTACAGATGGTAAAACTCTGGTGAAAATAGAAGTGTCAGAAAATACAGATTACGCCGATAAACTTGTTGAGGTAACTGCTCCCTGTGATGGAATAATAGTTCAACAGTGGATTTATCCTTCTCTTTATGTATCAGAATCTCACCTTCTCTTTGCTATTGAAGAAACAAATGTTTTTACTCATCCTAAAGTTATTGCTTATATTCCATCTGATTTTTCTGCCACAGTTAAACCTGATATGGATGTCCATATTAATGTACATAATTTAAATAAAAATGTTTATGGATTTATAAGAGGTAAAGTAGATAAAGTGTTCGACTTTCAGACAACAAGAGAATTTATGTTCTGGCAAACGGGAAATTTTCAAACAGTAGATTATGTTATCAAAAAGAGCGGTAATAAAAAACTTCTTATTCCTGTTTTGATAACACTTATGGAAAACAGAGATGGTACTTATAAATGGTCTCAAAAAAAGCCTCCTTTTTCTTTACAAACAGGCTCTCTGTGTAGTTGTTCTATAATTGTTGGTAAGAAAACCCCACTGGAAACATTGATTAATTACTTATATTAAAAAAGTTTTCATTGAAAATGTTTCAATACTATAGTAATATTATTATTGAGGTGAGCATAAATAATACATATATGCTCTCGTGACGCGTAACGCGTAACGCGTGACGGGAGGGAAACGATTATTAAATGCTTATGCTCAGGTCAGTAAAAGGATTATAATAATGGCCCTGAAAATTACTATGTATATTTTATAAAATTATTTTCAGCAGTTTTTCTGAAAAAAAATCTTTTTAACCTCTGTTGGAAATCTTAAAATGTAATGAATTATTATGAAACCGGAAATCTATAAAGAATATTCAAAAGTATATGATTTTTTTAGTTCAGACTTATATGGTAATTTAACTAATAGTAGTTTTATGAAAGGTCTTATTAGAGATATACCTGAAAAAGCCTGTGTAACAGATGTGGGAGGGGGAACAGGTGTTTTTGCCTTATGGTTACTTCAGCACCGCCCTGACATAAAACTTACCTTTATTGAACCATCGCCTTCTATGTTTGAAATTGCAGTAAAAAGACTGCCTTTGTTCTGTAATTTACACAATAAGTCTTTAGAGGAAGTGCTTCCTTATCTGGAAAATCAGGATATATTTATCTTTATGAGAGTTCTTTATGCCCTTTATAGTAATGTTGAAGAATACAAAAATCTCTTTATGAGATTGTACGAAAAATTGAATTCTCCCGGTTATATATTTATTTATGATGTTCCTGAATATTATAATATAAAGGAAATGAAAAAATATGTAAAGTCAACAATGAATAAAGAAAACACAGATGAATTTAGCGAAAAATGGCCTGTAATGAAAGGTATTTATGAGGAATTTAATAAAGGTGTGAGTGAGAAGATATATAAAATCCTTGAGCCAGGTGAATTGAATAAACTCTTCATATCAAGCGGTTTTGTAAAGATTTATAATCAAAAAAAATATATATTTACAAAAAAATTGCCCCTTTTTGATGTATTTTTATAAATAAGGAGGTGAATTATATGTCTCTTGAGAGTGCAAAAAAATTTGTTGAGAAGATGCAGAATGATGATGCTTTTGCAAAATCCTTTTTTTCCATGGCAGACCCTGAAGGCAGGAAAGCCTTTATTAAAGACAATGGTTTTGAATTTACAAAGGAAGAGCTTGATGAAGCAAGAGAAGGGATTGATGTATCAGGGGGAAAATGCTGTGGACATACCTGTGAAGCAGAGTATTGCGATGCCCTTTTGAATTAACAAAGGAAGAAATAGATGAAACAAGAGCGGGCTTTGATGTATCAGGGGGAAAGTGCTGTGGAGTTACCTGTGAAGCAGAATGCGATCGTCCTCCTCGCCACCCGGCTTAATTGTCAGGTTTAAATTATCAGCATGGGAAAAGGTTAAAATAATTTTATTACAATAAGGAAAGGAGATGATTTATATGTCTCTTGAGAGTGCAAAAAAGTTTCTTGAGAAAATACAGCACGATGATGCTTTTGAAAAATCCTTCTTTGCTCTGACTGCCCCTGAAGAGAGGAAAGTTTTTATTAAAGACAATGGTTTTGAATTTACAAAGGAAGAAATTGATGAAGCAAGAGCAGGCTTTGATGTATCAGGGGGAAAGTGCTGTGGATATACCTGTGAAAGCGAACCTTGTACCAATGATTGCGATCTCCCCCCGTAAGGAATATAAATTAATTAAGGGTGTCATTTATCATAAAGACTGCAGAATACTCCCTCTATAGCTAAAGGTTTAGAGGGAGATGAATGCGGAGTCCTCAAAATATTGGCCAAAACAAACTTTTTGGGTATAATAGCATTACCAGACTAGGGCTGTAGTCTGTGGGTAAAGCCCCAAGAAACTCCTACTATAGCGTAGCTTAGTGGAGGGAGCAGTCACTATCAGGCTATCAGGGAATAACGTTTATTACCTATAGCCTGTGTTTATATTTTTGCGACAGTCACGAGGTTAACTTTTTAATTTTTTTTTAGATCTTTCTTCATGTCTTAATCTCTTAAATTTATAACAGAATCTGCAATTTAGAGGATATCCAAATCTGTCTCAAAACAGAGCAGGTATAATAAGTGCTGGATAATTATAAACCCAAAACTCAATTATAATTTAAAGGTATAGGAATTTTCATTTCTTAAAATACTATGGCAGACTGTTAATAATTATTTATAAAATCCAGGCAGTTAATTTTTTAATCATTTTCCTGTCAGCCTTTTCCATATCAAGAAGGGTAAAAAAATCAAAACACTTAAAATATTCATCATAAAAAGGTAAGGAAGACACAAGAGAACCGGTTTTTAGATATAGAGCCATAATGGTAGGTAAAAGTCCTCTCCCTTTCTTATGATCAAAGGGATAATTCTGCAGGTCTTTATATAAGTCTGAAACAATCTCCTGTTTTTCAACAGGGGGAGTATACAGGTCATCAGGGAGTCTGTAGTGGTTAATGAGCAAATTCCATATCTGCAGTAAGTCCTCTTTATTTTTTGCCATAATACTGGAACAGCCAAAAAGATATCTTACCTCTGCCATAGAAACATAGGTAAGAAAACCTTTTACAAGCATCAAAAAAACTTTTCTTCTCCGATAATCAGGATGAACACATGCTCTTCCCAGTTCCATTTTCTTTCCGGGAAGTTTTAATATATTTGTCAGATCAAATTCCTTTAAAGAATAAAACTTATTTTCATGGGAAGTATTTAATCTGTAGGTTCCTGCAATGATAGAGTTATTTTTTTCGATTACAATCAGATGGTCACAGAACTCATCATATCTATCAAAATCAAGACCTGTCTCCGAGCCGTTCAGGTCTTCATAATAAACCTTATATCTCAGCCTCATAGCTTCTTTTACTTCTCCTGAGTCAGAGGCTGTTTTTATGATAAAATCTTTTTCTTCCAGAAAAAGAGGCACTCCGGGAGTAAAGTGTGATAGTATTTTCTGTAAATCTAACGAATTTTCTGCCATAATTATTAAATATCAAAATAACAGGGTATTTTGGGAATTATTTCTTTATCTTCAAGCCATTTTACATCACTTTCATCAAGTTCACTCGATACATAAATAGCTGTTTCTGTTATAGCTTTCATTATTCTACAGGTTTCTTCTGCCGGTTCAAATATTGAACCGGTATAGGACATATGTTCATATACACAGTTCCCTCCACAGAAATACCTGGCCCAGCATTTTATACACTTATCTACTGTAAAAACCAGAGCTTTAAGATGATCATCCCTGGAAAATTCATTACTGTATATATTTCCTATTTTATACTCTTCAAGTCCTACAAATCTATGGCAGGGATATATATCTCCAGAGGTAGATACAGCCGCATAAAATCGACCTATTCCACAGTAAAAATATTTTCTCGCCATGTCATCTCTCATAATATAATTATTGAAAAATCTGGATAATTTCAATTTTTCTATTTTATCTTTCTCTCTTTTTTTTATGGCCCTTAATATTTCTTTTCCTTCTTTCCTGTGAAACTTTATAATTTTTTCTACCGGTAAAAAGTGTTTTTCCTTTTCTGATGATTTATTATGAGGAGACTGAGAAGCTCTGACAAAATGATGGCTTGAAAAGCCGAAATCCGATAAAAAATCTGTAATATATTGAATATCTACATCTCCATATATGGTAGCCCTTACATTTACATCGGAAATCTCGGAGAGCAATCTTTTTATCCCGGGAATTGCTTTATCATAGGAAGAAAAATTACCTTCCCTGGAAGGCCTGTTATAATCCTGTATCTTTTTGGGGCCATCAAAACTTATAAGAAAGGTTATCTTTTTTTCTTTACAATAAGAAATTATTTCATCAGATAAAAGAGTTCCATTGGTTGTTATGGCAAAATCAAATTCCTTATTATGTTCTTTCCCTTTTTCCTCACAGAAGGAAACAATTTTTTTTATAAGTTGAAAATTCATTAAAGGTTCTCCACCGAAAAAGGAAAGAGATAATTTTTTTTCTTCCCCGGACTGTTCAATAAGCCAGTCTATTGCTCTATAAGCAGTGGTCTCATCCATAAAGCCCTTTTCTCCATATTCTCCTCCTTCTCCGTAACAGTAGAGACACCTGAGATTACAGGATTGACTTATAAAGAGATTAAGTGTTGTCACAACAGGTTTTTTTACTTTTGATGGCATGTCGTTTATTGAAGGAAATTCATAATCCTTATGTTTTATCAATCTCAGTTTCTTCAATTTCTCCATGGTCTCAGGTTTGACTGATGATAGATCTGAATTTTTTTCAAATTCTTCGAGATCTTTCAGCATTTCTTCTGTAATTTTTCCATATTTCATTCTATTAATATTTACTATATAAATATTTCCTTCATATTTAAATGTATGGTATGGTAATATTAGGCCGGTTCCCATGAAAAAGTAAAAACCTTTCAATAAATTAAATTTCCAAAATTATAACAGATTATTTGATGTTGAACAAGAAAAAATATTTCAGGCACCGTTCATTTTAACACTATAGTGTATTTCATAACTTATTAGAATTTAAGTTATCGTGACGCGTAACGCGTGACGGGTTTAATCCCTGCGCATCACGCATTACGCATTACGTATTACGAGGTCATTATTTATAGATAGTTATGAAATTAACTATAATTTACTTTATAGAATATTTTTTACGGGATTTTACCAGGAAGTGCAGGAGTAAAATCTTTTTAAGAAGAATAAAAACAATGAGTAAAATAGAGATAAAATCTTTATTAATTTTTGAACATATTACTCTAAGCTATAATCGAAGGAGGTGAATTATATGTCTCTTGAGAGTGCAAAGAAATTTATTGAGAAAATACAGAAAGATGATGATTTTGCAAAATCCTTCTTTGCCTGTTCCGACCTGGAAGCCAGAAGAGAGTTTATTAAAGAACATGGGTTTGAATTTACAAAGCAAGAAATTGATGAGGCCAGGGACGGGATCAGTGTGGCAGGTGGAAGTTGCTGTGGATTTACATGTGAAAAAGAACACTCCTGTTCTAATGATGTGATAAGTGGTGCACCGGTTTAAAGAAATAAAAAAATTAAAAAACCTTATCATTTTATGTTTTTTAATTTTATGTCTGTTATAAGTGGTAGTAGCTTAAATACTGAAGCAGATGAAATGGGTAATAACTTATCTGGAGCAGTACTAAGAGCGTATCTGAAAAATACCAGAACACAATGAAGCATACTTTATAAAAATTAATACGGATTTGCTTTAAACAATGTAAAATAACCTGTAGGGGCAAGCCCCCTGTGGTTGCCCCGTAACGTGCAGGCAGAGGCGCCTGCCCCTACAGCAAAAGGGTTGTTTTGTATAAAATCATATATTTTTCAGACACGCTCTAAGGACTGTAAGAAAAACAGCTCCGGCAAATTGTTAGAATAATTAGTATCCTCGCGTCACGGGTTACGCGTTACGCGTCACGATATAAACTGTAACTATGATGTAGTTATTTCCTGACAGAGCCTGAATGAATGTTGATAATCTTAGAAACTGAAGTCTGAAAATTAATGAAGCAGACAGGTTGGCAGGAAAGATACAGAAATGTAACCTGTCGGTTATTTATCCTGCTGTGGGAGTTAAATAATGTCATTGGAGAGTATGAAAAAATTTCTTAAACATTTAAAGACTGATGAAAATCTCAGAGTAAAAATCAATAATGTAAAGAACAGAGAAGAAAAGATTAAATTGATAAGTGAAGCTGGTTTTGATTTTACCACTGAAGAAGTCTTTTCAGTCAGAAAGTCCCTTTCTGAGGAAGAACTGGAAATTCTCTGTCATAGCATAAGCTGGCAAAGTATAATCTGGTCAATGAAAGAGAGATTGGCTTATGATAAAAGTCAGACATTTTCAGTAGAAAGTATATGAAAGATTTTATTTTTGTCTATCCTGATTTCTCCGAGGGAGTTTTTCGTGGATGTAAACACTATATGGGTACAGGCTATATACGTGCCTTTGGAGATTACCCATCTTCATCGATAGATACTTATATAAGCAGTAACACCATGACATGGGATGAAACTGCAGGAGAGATATGTAACCTTGCCCGGGTCGGAGCAGGGTTTACAGTCTATAATACCAATTATCCTTTCATTAAAATTCTTGCAGATAAGATAAAAGAAAAAAGACCTGAATTTATTATTATCTGCGGAGGTCCTTCTGCTACAGTTGCCCCTGAAAAGATTATGGATGACTGTAAAGCAATAGATCTCTGTGTTACAGGAGAAGGAGAAGAAACCTTCAGAGAAATATATTTATCAGGTTTTGACAGATTAGAACATATACCGGGTCTTGTTATACGTAATAAAACCGGTTATCATAGGACAGGAATAAGGAAATTATATAAGAAATCAAGACACAGAGAACTGGAAGGAATACCTTCTCCTTATTTAAAAGGTATTATCCCTCTATCTGAATCCGGTAATATTGGAATATTTACAACCCGTGGATGTAATCACCTGTGTACCTACTGTCAGTTTACCGCTCTTGGCCATTATACGGTAAGGTGTTTTCCTGAAGAACAGGTTATTGAAGAACTGAGAGCTATATGTAATTGCTGGAGAAAAAAAGATAAAAATATATTTATAAGCATTCTGGATGATAACTTTACATGGGATATTAAAAGGTGTATAAGGATATTAAAAGAAGTAGTAAGTTTCCGGCCAGCAAATATTAAATTCTGGATTGATGCAAGGGCAGATAATATCAGAGATGATGAGTTTTATGAAGTTGCTTATAACGGAGGCGTAGAATCTATTAATTTCGGACTTGAATCTGCATCTCCTGAAGTTTTGAATACGGTAAAGAAAACAGGAAAAGGTGAAAATTATGTAAATAAAGTCAGAGAAGCAGTTTTTAAAGCCACTGAAAAAGGTATTAAAACAACGGTAAGCACAATATTTGGCCTGCCGGAGGATAACCCTGAGAGAGCCAGGCAGACTCTTGACTTTGTGAAAAATCTTCCTGTAAGTCAGTATTATCATAATCATCTCAGGGTATATGACGGAACAGAGCTTTACCATACCCATAAAACCTTCGGGATTGAACTGGAGAAAAAGCCTTTTTCACCTTTTTATTTTACCAGACACAATTATGATTTAAAGGATATACAGGTATTACCAAATGCAAAGCAGATAAATGATTATGATAAAGGGCCTCTGTTACATACAATACTGTCTCTTACAGGTATGATTAACAGATATATTAATTTACATATACCTTCTTCAGGTATCAGCAAAAGTGGAGAAATTAATTTGACGAAAGAGAAAGGGAGATTAAAATCAGGTTCTGTTATTTTCGCAATGAATTATAATGGAACTATGCCGGATAATTTCATCATACCGGAAGGATATATCTGTAATGTACTGACCCCCTCTGGAGATTATTACAATATAGATGGCTCTTATTACAGATATTTAACTCCCCCTCTTATAAAAATTCCCGACGGTAAGCCCTTTAATCCCAAACCTGAGAGAAGGTGCATTGAATTTGTAGACCCCTCTTTTTTATTGGATTCTTTGATAGAAAGTAAAGAGAGATTATGGAGATTACCTTATTCAGCCTGCAGTCTTATGCCATGTTCCTGTCCTGCACGAGAAAAAACGGTTTTAAATTTAGATAATCCTTCATTGTGCCCTTTTTATTCGATTGAGCTTAATATATATGATGGATGCAGTAGTTGTGAGGTTAATGACAGCTGTCCTCAGTGTCCTTATATGTTACGTTATTTTAAAGATAAATACTGTTCTTTCCACAGGTCGGGACGTAGCTGTGATGTGTTTATTTATGTACTGGCACATTTTTATTATCTGGTTATGCAAAAGGTAGATCTACGATTGCCGGAAATATTTATTGAAAAAAGAGATGGTCTTTATCTTGTTATTATTGATAAAAATATCTTTACAGTTAAAAGAGACATTTCCGAAACTTCTTATTTGACATGGAAATTTCTCAATAAAAAATTTCCTGAATTTGACTTTTTATGAAGGAGGTGAATTATATGTCTCTTGAAAGCGCGAAAGAATTCATTGAAAAAATGCAACACGATGATAATTTTGCTAAATCTTTTTTTACCTGTTCCGGTTTTGAAGATAGGAAAGCTTTTATTAAAGAAAAGGGTTTTGAGTTTACAAAGGAAGAGATTGATGAGGCCATGCAGGTGATTGAAGTATCAGGAGGAAAGTGTTGCGGAGGAACATGTGAAAGTGATATTCATGGACATCACTGGGATTGGAGATAACTATGGGGAAGGATTCTACTTTTATAGAACACAGGGTTTCGAGAAAATATATTTATATTTTGAAGGGAGAATCTTTAAATGTCTGTTGAAAGCGCAAAAAAATTTGTAGAGAAAATGCAGGAAGACGATAATTTTGCCAAATCTTTCTTTGCCTGCAACGACCCTGAAGCCAGAAAAAAATTTATTACTAACAATGGCTTTGACTTTACCAGGGAGGAAATAGACAATGCAAAAGAGGGGTTAGATATAGCCGGCGGTCGTTGCTGCGGTTTTACCTGCGAGTCTGACTGTAATGACGCATGCTCCAGGTATAATAAGTTCCAATAATTTTTTCATTTTTATAAGGTGGTGAAACGAAATGTCACTTGAAAGCGCAAAAAAATTTGTAGAGAAAATTCAGACTGATGATAAATTTGCAAAATCTTTCTTTACCTGTATAGACCCTGAAGTCAGGAAAGAATTTATCACTAAAAATGGTTTTGAGTTTACCAGGGAAGAAGTAAATCAAGTAAGAGAGACTATCGATGTAGAAGGCGGGAAGTGTTGTGGCGTTTCCTGCGAATATGATGCCGGGAAGCGATGCACTAATGATGATAGACATATAATTTCCTGACAAAATGACAAAACTTTTTCTCAAATCATATACCCTGCCTCATGAAAAATCAAAGGGGCAGGGGGTAAGGGAAGCAATTTCCTCTTTAATCAGGAAAATTTTATCCTCATTACCGAAACAGGTAAAATAGTATCCGAAAAAAATCTGTATCATGTAGTAAACATAAGGTTTTTATTCCCGTCACACGTTACGCGTTACCCGTGACGATAAATAGGATTTCGGTTATTAATTTATCTGTTTCGATACTCAGTATTAAGCCTGCAGATAACACTTGCTGCAAGTTCAAGTCCACGGCATCTCAAACGGCATATATTCGCAGACGGTGTATTCATAGAACCGCAGAAACTAATATTATCAATGTTTACATCCGCCTGCACACTAAAAATATGGCGGAGCTGGAGATTGATTACAGACTTCCTGTTCACATGTCCTTCCGCAGCATTTTCCGGCGGATACATTAATAACTTCTCTGATTTTATCAATTTCTTCTTTTGTAAATTCAAAACCATTTTCTTTAATAAAACTTTTTCTCTCCTCTGGATCAGCACAGGCAAAGAAAGACTTAGCGAAATTCTCATCCTTTTCTACTTTTTCAACAAATTTTTTTGCACTTTCAAGGGACATATAGTTTACCTCATTTCATTTATATGTTACTGACCTGACCATAAGCATTTAATAAACGTTTTTCTCCCGTCACGCGTCACGCGTTACCCGTTACGAGAGCATATATTATTTATGCTTACCTCAGTAATTAACCTGGAGAGGTTAATTTTTTAATAATTTTTTATACAATTTTGCTTTAGAGTCTATCCGAAAAGTCATCAAATGCCTTCAGGAGTGAGGCTCTTCCGAAAAATCTATAATACTCTTACAAAACAACCTGTTCTTACAGTCTGTTATTAGATTGCATTTATTTACTTTACTGCTCACTGTTAATACGGTATATCTTTTTCTCCAGAGCCTCACCCCTGGAAGTGTGTAAAATAAATATCACTTTTCGGATAGGCTCTTAGTAAAATATGATATATTTATTTAGTTTTTATAACTATTTATATAAATAATCCCATCTATAAAGCCGCTCACTGCTGCCGCCGTATGAATACTTTCATGGGGAATAGAAACATGAGTTAAACTCTGTAATTCAACATGAGGTGCGCCATTTTGTATAAATTGATTATATGTGGTCTGAGAGTTTTCATAGGGGACTCTGTCATCTTCCGGATCATGAAAGAGTTTCATCGGCATTGAAGGAGTCCAGTTCCACAAATCATTTTCTTTGAGTAAGCCACATAGTTCACTGTCAGTATTTTGTAGCAGTCCTATATAGTTATCATTTAAAATATCACGGGGCACATCTGGCATGGCGGCATTTACCGTTGCTGAATCATGGGTACCGTCAAAAAGAGGAGGCAGGGTGCTGTCATAAGGTGATTTCATTGCAAAAGATGGGCTGAAATATTGATCTCCATATACACTTCTGTAGCCTAAAATAAAATAGGGCAGGAAATAAGGATCGCCATAGGGAAGATCTTGAAGCATTAATTCTCTCATTGCACCTGACAGATAGTAAGGACCTGCCATAGGAGCGACTGCGTTTACCGTAAATTCATTACCATGATTATCCTGGATTTCTTTAGCTGCTGCCATCGTAATATATCCGCCTTCCGAATAACCCATGAGAAAAAGCTGATTGTTCCATGTAGCATTCTGGCTGTTACTGTCTCCGAGATAGTTTCTTGCCGCTCTTATTATATCCACAACAGAATAGGAAAGTGACCTGTGTACATAAGGATGAAATACCGTGCTATCTCCGAGGCCGGGATAATCTGCCATTACCACTGCATAACCGCCGGTTAAACAGTAGGTAATGCCAAATAATACCTGAGGATCTGTCCAGTCTTTTGAAGGGGCTTTGTCTGACTGTAACTGAGTTGCATGTTGAAAGGCCAGAATCGGAACAGACAGGCTGCTTCCTGAAATGTTTTCAGGTATTATTAATAACCCTGAAAGCTGTACCGGATTCCCGTTTCCGTCCTGAGAAGTATAGTGGACGACAACCATGTCAAACGAGCGAAGTCCGCTGCTTTTCAGGCCCTCTGAATGAAGCTGATTGACACCTTCCTTGATGGCCTGCCCCTTTAATCCTCCTCCCAGGTAATTGCCGTAAAGTTTATTATCTTCCAGATTGCTGACGAAATTTTTATGATCCTCTTCTGTTCCTGATTTCACCAGATTACTGTTAATTAACTGCCCCCTGATATTTACCTGGTTATTAATAACGGAAGAATCGGAACAGCCTGAAATAATAATTAATCCTGTAATAAAAATGGTAATTATTAATAATTTTTTCATTGTTAAATTAACTGAATGGCTATTGAAGCCAGCGCTCCTGCAGCGGCTCCTATACCTGCTCCTATAAATGCTCCTGATGTCGTGCTGTATCTCTTGCTTTCCAGGGTTTCCGTTTTATCCGTCATGACAGGTTTGCCGTCTGAAGTCAATACAGGGGCTGTTCTGTAAACAGATGTATTACCGTCTGGAGAACTATCAGGTCTGTGATCAGGCCCGAAATCTATTGACCAGTCATGTTGAGTCCAATCCTTCGGGATTTCACCCATATATTTTTCTTCAGTAACAGGAACAGGATAGGTTCTGTTAATAACAACATTTTGTTTTTCCTGAAGTTTACCTGAAAGATATCCTGCCGCTGCTCCCACAGCACCTCCTACGGCAGCACCTATACCAACAGACGCGCCGCTCAATCCCGACAGTTTTGACAGTGTCCCTGCAGTGCCGAAAAATGCAGAACCTATTCCTTCTGCTATTCCTCCACCTATCAGACCTGCTCCCATTCCCAGCGCCGCTCCTCCCAGGGAACCTATAGGATTAGCGTGTACCAGTTCAGGAGTTTTGAAATCTCCTACTTTGTCCCAGTCTATATTCGGACTGTATCTATGATAATAACCATCATGATGATAGGTATAGTAAACATCTGTTTTCTCTTCTTGAGTATAATAAGTATAGGTAGAACCGTCCGAGTTGTAACCTGTATGCTGTACTGATTCCGTATGGGTGGAATAATGAGCTTCACTGTGGCCGTATTCGGAAGTAGAATAAGACCAGCCTGTTAATTTAACAGGATTTTCTATGTCATGGTTATTCCATTTTTCACTTACATTATCTTTAGAATCACCTGCATGACCGAGAGCATATCCGACAAGAGAACCTGCTGCCCCTGCCCCTGCTGCGCCTCCCAGGATATAACCTGCAACAACTCCCGCGACTCCTGCTCCTGCAATCCCTATAGTAGCCAGAGTAGAATTTTTCTTTGTATCGGCAGTTGGTTTTCCCTGAATGCTATTTTCCTTTATCCATTCTTTTACCGATCTGTCAGGTGTATTATTAGAAGAAGACTTTTGAAATTTATCCTGATCTTTTAAAGGTGGTTGTTCTGTCTTTGTTATATTCGGTAAATTTGTACCGACAGGTGTATTATTTAATTTTAAAATTCTCAATTTATTTGCCTCCCTGTATTGTCTTTATACTCTTTTACTTTAATATAAAAGTTTTTAGAGAAAAAAACAATAAAAGAGTGTTAAAAAAATGTTAACTTTTAATAAGGGTTCAAATCTGTGGATAAATTTTAACATTCTGTTAACAATTAAATTTGTTATCCTGTTGCTTTTTTTTCATTATTTTTATAATATAATCATGTGTTTTAATATTTGACTAATGTATTTTTGTCAGGGAGATGAAATGTTTGAATACTATTAAAACAAATACTACTGTAAGAAGTGACTTTCCTGTAGTTTCAAAGAAAAGTACCGAAGTATGTGGCGATCGATTTGAGTCGGGTAATTCCGATAAAGGCGTAAAAGATCTTCAGAAAGATTTAAAATTACTCGAAAAGGCTAAAAACCAGATCAATCATGAAGTAGACCCTCAGGATATTGATGAAAATGAAGAAGTTACTATTTACGGTGCCATGCCAGCACCTGGAGAATTAGAAGAAGCTATGAGAATGGCTTCCTCTGCTACAGAACCGGGTAATGCTCCTGATTTTGAAGGTGTTGTAAAATTTAAAGAACTTTTCGACAGCGGTCAGGTCAGACCAGGTGATATAATACTTATTTCAAAACCGGCAAGAGGTTCATTCCATCCTTTATCAAAACTTGTACCGGGTGAATATTCTCATGTGGCAGTTTATCTTGGTAAAAATGAAAGAGGCGGCCATGAAAGTGTCGATGCATGGTCTAATCCCAGAACACCTGTAAGGGATGTTATGTGGTGGCCTGAAAGCTATAATAACTGGTGTGTCGTAAGACCTCATAAGCCGGACGGAACAGAATTGACAGACGAAGAGAGAAACAAAGTTATAGCTTTTGCCAGAGGAGCAGAAGGGTGTCAGTATAATTATATGTGGCCTAAAAATAAAATCAAATTGCCTGTTGATAAAGAAAAGACCAAGTTTTATTGTTCCCAGCTCGCATGGGCTTCTTATAATTATACCCTCGGCATAAATCTTGATGCCAATCCCGGATTCCATCCGAAATTTGCCTGGGGAGTTGCTCCGCAGGAAATTTTTGACTCACCGAATGTTACGGTTATTGGCAAATATAACAGACCTAAATCGGTTGACTATGATCCTACCCCGGATAATCCGGTTTAGGTTTAATATTTATTGGCGGTTAGTAAATATAATAACGCGTAATCTGTTATCAGTTACGCGTTATTATATTTATTTTGCAGGAGGCGGCAGTATCCTTGCTTCTATTTTTGATTGAAAAGACCCTTTATGAGCACCGTCACAGAAAGGCTTGTTTTTCGCTTCTCCGCACCGGCAGAGCGATATGGCTTTACGTCCTGAAAGATCAAAATCTTTGCCTGTTCCGTCTTTTATTACAAAATCCCCTGTAATCCTGTAAGCACTGTCATTTAAACAGGTAATTTCACAGGCATGTTTTTCCTCTTTTACGGAATTTTTTCTTATAGAGTCTATTATTATTTTTCCATGAAGCCTTCCGTTTTCAATAAAGATTTTATTTGCATCTCTTCCTGCCTGAAGTGAACCGGCAATATAAATGCCCGGAATATTTGTTTCTCCCGTATCAGGGTCGAAATCAGGCACAAGAGTTTCACTGTCAATATTAACACCTGATTTTTTTATAAAGCTAAAATCAGGGTGATAACCTGTAAGCAGAAGAACAGAGTCTGCAGGTATTTCTGAAATGTGACCTTTTTGAGAAACTGTAATGGATTTTTCTTTGATTTCCTGAACCGTCGTTTCGAACATGACAGGAATTTCTTTATTCTCTATTCTGTTCTTTATATCAGGCAATACCCAGTATTTTACCCCTTTGCCGGGCCCGTCTCCTCTGTGTATGAGTGTTACATTCACCCCGTAGCGATATAACTCTAAAGCTGCTTCTACGGCAGAATTATTTCCTCCTGTTATGACTACTTTATTATGAATATATTTATGGGGATCGGAATAATAATGGCTTACATGAGGTAAATCTTCTCCGGGAACTCCGAGAAGATTGGGATTATCGTAATAGCCTGTGGCAAAAATTACATTTTTACTTTCAAAATCTCCTCTGCTCGTTTTTACTGTAAAAAAATCCTCTTTCTGAACAATATATAAAACATCTGTATAAAGGTTTAATTCCAGTTGAAAGTACTTTGCCGTATGCCAGTAGTATTTAAGAGCATCAACTCTCTTCGGTTTGTCACCTGATATAATAAATGGAATATCACCTATTTCCATAAGTTCTGCACTTGAGAAAAAGGTCATATTCTGTGGAAAATGATATATGGAATTTGTAATGGTCCCCCTGTCTGTAACGAGGCATGAAAATCCCTGTTTTTTCGCTTCTATGGCGCAGGAAAGACCTGAAGGCCCTGCTCCTATAACTGTAATATCTTTCATTGGATAAGCTCCTTTCGCTGCTGAGATGATTTTAATTAGAGTGAAATATGTCCCTTATTACCGCTCCAAATAAGTTCGTAACCATTTTATCAGCTTCTACCTGACAGGCTCTT
>CALARM010000257.1 GCA_937888925.1 uncultured Synergistia bacterium
TTATAACACCTTCAGTTGATATGTTTACACAGATACTTGTAGCAGTTCCGATTATATTTTTATATGAAGGAAGTATAATATTGCTGAAGATATACAGATTATGATTTTTTAAGGACAGATAAATAACATTCGTCATATGAATAATTTATATAAAAATCTGGAATGGATAAAATTTTATACTTTTAAAAATGAACCTTTCTATTATTTTCCTGATAATATGACTTTAATAGAATCTGATGAAAATTTCGGAAAACTTCTTACTGACCTCAGGGATAAAGAAGTTACTTCCATACAGGAAAATAAATATCCTGAAGGTTATGTAGAAGACGTATTATATAATATGGAAGTTCTTCATAATAAAGGTACTATGAAAAAAATAATACCTTCTTCACTTCCTGACTTTATACCATTAAATAAAATTATCATGGCAAATACATTGAAATGTAATCTATCATGTACCTATTGTTATAACAAATTTGACATTAATTCCTGTCCCCCGGAAGATATGTCAGAAGAAACATTTCGGAAAGTGACGGAATTTCTTGAACATAACGGCCCTGATCTTCCATTTTACAAATTATACTTTATAGGCGGAGAACCTCTTGCAAATCTCCATATACTGGAAGAAGCAGGTAAATGGGGTGAAAGATTAAGAAAAAAAGGAAGAGATCTATTCATTGCAGTAACAACTAACGGAACCCTTATAAACAAAGATATAATAGATTTCTGTATGAAATACAGAATTAATCTGAAATTGACTGTAGACGGAAATGAGATGGAACATAATCTTCACAGGATATTTCCTGATGGTACCGGAAGCTATGAAAAGGTAAGAGATATGCTGCCAGATTATTTTTATTCCTATCGAAATCCGTCTAAATACGTAGCGACTACCATAGACACACTTGAAAGCGATCTGGAAGACAGAGTAATAAGACTTGCAGCGATGGGATTTAATATAATCGATTTGACCGAAATATACACTAATAAAAAAGAAGAAACATATAAAGAAGAAGATTTAGAGAACATATTCAGAGAAAAATATAGAAAAGTCTTTGAATTTCTTTATCTTCGTGTAAGAAGCAGAAATTATCTGCGTATAATCCCTGTATATGATACAGTAAAAAACATTCATTTTAAAAAACCTTCTTTTTCACGATGTACTGCAGGTATTGACAGTTTGTCTGTAGCACATGACGGAACGATTTATCCATGTCATCATTTCTACGGTGATAAAAGATTTGCCATGGGAACAGTTTATGAAAGAGAAATAAATCCTGATAAATTCAAACCTTACAGAATTCCTGTAACAGAAAGGAGGGAATGCTCTGTATGCTGGGCAAGATTGTTATGCGGAGGCCCCTGTTATCATCGTTCCCTTGCAGTTACAGGAGATGCATTCCTCTGTAATAAAATAGAATGTATAAGAAGAAAAGCACTTATTGCAGAAGCTTTTCGTTTCTATATAAGACTTAAAAATGAAGACACCCTGTCACTGAAGTATTTTTTAAATATGGATAAATATATAAGAAGCCTTTAAAAAGGCTTCTTATCAGACAGTCCAATTTCCCGGTTCTATAATAAGATTTACTGCCCCAGAGGAAGTTCTAATTGCTGTGGTTCTTTTGGTTTTTCTGGTTTATCTGGCTCCCAGAACCAGTTAAAACATCCGCATGCCGTATCGAGATACCATTTACCGCCTGTAGCATAGTCTTTCGGATCAGGATGTTCAATAACTACATAATTACCTTTATCATCCCACATAGCACCACCCATACCATAGGGGCCCTTTTCATTTTCAGGATCCATATAGGGACGCCAGTAAAATACATCAGGTGCACATGCCTCATGTTTCAGACAGAAACTTCCTCCGTCTGTTTTACTTGCCAGTTCATCATATACCTTCGGGTCCGGATGATCACACCATACCATACCTTCACCGTTTGGATTTGGAACAAAGGCCCCTTCTTTTTCAGGAGTACCGTCTTTGACAAATAAATATTTTATTTTATCTCCAATATCATGGAAAAAATCCCCTATAGCGGATTTATCAGTAGGAGTAAAACTATCTTTTACTTCTGTGTCATTGACAACTTTCATATTGCCCTTAAGAGGATATAAATTGCCTGATTGGCCTGTTGGTTGAACATTCATAATGCGTAACCTGCCTTTCAATATTTTTATAAAAGTATATTAACATAAAAAATACTAAAACAAAATCTATTTTATGTTAAAATTATGTTAACTTTCTTCAAGTTTTCTTCCGAATATTCTCTTATATGTCCTATGTTGTTTACATGTATGGTAAATAGTTCATAATCTTTTCTATATATAAAGAGGTTTTTTAAACTCATTGTCAAAAATAAATATATAAATTTATGAAAAAAATTACTTCACCCAGAAGCATTTTTATTCTATGGAGGCTTTTTCTATTTATATAAACCTGAAGGGAGTTTCAGAAATACCATCTAAAATAAAGGTTTACCCCGCAGGTACCGGATAAAAAATTTAAAAAATCAACAAGGAGGCCCATTATTATGTCTGATAAGCTCAGAGAAAAGCTAAAAATCTCCGAAAAGAGATTGAAAGAGATTAACGATTTTTTACTGGATCCGAATAACAGTGTCATAAACGATCTCTTAAAAGTAGTGGAAAAATACGGAGGAGTTGAAGAAATCAACAGAAAAGCAGAGGAAGCAAGAAAACTTCCGAACCTTCTGACTAGATTAAAGGAAACAAAATCTCCCTATCTTAAAGATATTGAATGGCTTATAGAACAGCAAGACAGGGGAGCGTTTATCTCAGTTGCAGATTACAGAAAAAATATTCTGGGCGACAAAGTTGTAAAATTCAATGAATCTAATCCTGTTACTCTTGAGATAAGTGCACTCCAGTATTTTCCTTTTTTAATAGAAGAGGCAAAACAGTCCATAAAAAACAAAGAACTCATGCCGGGAAGATTCATAAGAGTCAGAAAGATGAAGGAACAGGAAAGTGATAACGGAGATATACTCGCGGTGGCGGCGTCTATGGAAATACTGGGAGCAAGCTATGTAGAAACCCTTGATACAAAAGGTACTGACGGTTCCAATATTCATCTAGGAGGACCTGAAACAATTACCGGTTATTTCGGAGGTGTGGGACAGCCAAACGAACATGCTATCCAATGGATTGATGAATTTCTCTATTACTATACAAACTATGGTATAAAACAGGTTTTGAATGTAAATCCCGGCACAGTTATGCTGGCATATCTCCTCCATAAACTGGGCGTTCACAATGAATTCAAAATTTCAGTATTTATGGGCAATGACAATCCATATGCAGCACTGTGGACTCTTATGGGAGCAAAACTCTTTGCCGGTGATGACGGGAAAACATCGCTCATAGGGTTTAACTGGAGTAATTCTGTTGATGACAAAACCATAGAGGTAACTTCAGAAACAAGGAAATCTCTGGGGCTGGAAGATAATGTCCGCTTTGAACACCATATTACGGAAACATGGAAAAGTATAGTAAAACAGCCTTACAACAGAAGAGAAGAGCTTTTAAAACTTGCATCAAAGGTTCCGAATATTTCTGCAAAACATGAAGGAGGAGAAGAGGAAGATGAAAGGATAAGGGAACATCCTTCCGATATACTCGACTATTTCAGAACGAAAGAAGAAATTGAAGCTTCCGGCCATATGAAGTATTTACTTGAAAATTATATGGATAAACACAGATCTGTAAATTTAACTGCAAAAGCTCTCACAGAAAAAGGGCTTTCCTTTATAGCGGCGAAGAATTTACATAAGTGAGTGGTGAAGAGTGAAAAGTAGGGGCGAACCACTGTGTTCGCCCGGTGAGCACTGGTCACTGGTCACTGATCACTGGTCACTGAAA
Source organism: uncultured Synergistia bacterium (assembly GCA_937888925.1). The sequence goes on from CALARM010000257.1 coordinate 3,886, forward strand.
AAGAAAGGAGTTACAATACAAAATGTCAGATCGTAAAAAAATAGCCCTTCCCGATCTCTTTAAGAAAAAGAAAAAGGGAATACCGATTACAATGCTTACCTGTTATGATTACCCTACGGCATATTTTCAGGAAGAAGCAGGTATTGATATAATACTCGTAGGAGACAGCCTTGGCATGACAATGTTAGGTTATGACAGCACCCTTCCTGTAACAATGAATGATATGCTCCGTCATGCACAGGCGGTAAGAAGAGGATCTCCAAATGCATGGCTTATAGGGGATATGCCCTATATGACCTATCAGCCATGTGTGGAAGATGCCATAAGAAATGCAGGAAGGTTTATGGCAGAAGCTGCATGTGATGCCATAAAACTCGAAGGCGGCATAGAAATTATCGACAGAGTAAAAGGTATTATATCTGCCGGAATTCCCGTCATGGGACATTTAGGACTTACACCTCAGAGTGCAAGTGCTCTCGGAGGATTTAAAGTTCAGGGCAAAGGTGCCCTTCAGGCAAAGAAAATCGTAGACAGTGCAATGGCACTGGAAGAAGCAGGCGTTTTTGCCATATTACTCGAAATGGTTCCTGACAGAGTATGTAAATTGATTACTGAAAAGGTAAAAGACTGTATTATAATAAGCCTTGGTTCAGGTATGGATGCCCACGGACAGCTTCTCATATACCACGACATGTTCTGCCTCTATCCGAAATTCAAACCGAAAATGGCAAAGGTATTCGGAGATGCCGGAGGAGTCATACTGGAAGGACTTAAAGGTTATGTAAACGAAGTAACAGGGAAAAACTTCCCTCAGCCGGAACATTATTTCGGCATGAAAGATGAAGAATATGAGGAACTTGTTAAACTGTTAGGTTAAAGTTTCTGTAGAAAAAAAGGCAATATAATGTATATTGCCTTTTTTTTATTTCCAGAATACCCTGACAGGATTCATCCCCTTAACTTTAAAGGGGAATTTTGTCAAAATGCCGAACGTATTATAATAGTGATTTTCATACAATAGCGAAATATGAGGTGAAACACCATGCAACTTAAACCAGAGGAAAAAATGGCTATTTTACTGGAACTTATCCCGCAGGATCTAAGTTCTCATATAGTCAAATTTCTTACAGATGAAGAGATATCAGGTGTAAAGCGTTACAACAGCCTGGATATAGAACTGGAAGTTAAAAAAAAGGTAATAAATGAACTCTTCCCCGGTACTATTAATATTGAAGATATGAATGATATTACCGGAGCTATTACCTGTATAGCAAGGGATAATCCGGCAAAAATTGCTCTCTTAATCAAGTCTTCTCTTTCAGGAAAAACCCTTACTTTTAATGACATAATAATAACTGATATGGAAAATTTAAAGAAAGCAGAGGCCATACTTGAAGAAATTAAAAGGAAAGAAAAACGTGCAGATTCTATGGTAGAAGAAGCTCATAACCAGGTAAAAAAAATGACACTTAAGACTCAGAAAAAATGTGACATTATGATGGAAGAGCTTAAAAATAAAGGAGCAAAACTGATAGATGATGCTAAAAATTACAGGGATAAATTAATAGAAGAAACTAAACATTACTGTAAGAAACTTATGGAAGAAGCAGAGGATATTTATGAACAGAATGAGCCTTCAGACGGGGAAGAAACCCGTCTGAAAACGAGAGAAATAATTAAAGAAAGCCAGGAAAAAGCAAAGGCTATGATAGACGGAGCAAAATCTTATGCCAGACAGCTTCATAGCTTTGCGAAACAGGAAGGTTTTGAGTATGGTAAGTCTCTGGGGATAGAGGCAGGCAAAAAGGAAGGAAATGAAATATTAAAAGAAGCGCTGAAAATAAAGAATTATTTCGTGGAGGAAAGAAATAAATTCTTTTCCACTATAGATACTCAGATTGCCGAAATGGCATTTTATGTGGCAGAAAAGATTATAAAAACAGAGATAACGGCAGACCAGAATATAGTCCTGACTCTGATAAAAGACAGATTAAATGAAGTCCAGAAAGAAGAAGATATTATCCTTGTAGTAAATCCCGAAGATTATGAATATGTAAATATTCATGAAAGTGAACTCAGGAAGGTGCTGGCCAATGTAAAAAAATTTAAAATAGAGAAAGATGAAATGATTGAAAAAGGAGGATGCATTATTGGCACTACTATTCTTGACTGCAGCAGAATAGAGTTTCATCTGAACACATTGAAACTGCTTTTTGAATATGAGAAAAATCAATCTTTTCTTACCGAAAGGAGCAGCCATGTCTAGAAATTTGTTTTCTGACGAATATAAGAGAAAAATAACTTATATATGCCGTATTGCAAAATGCAGTAAAGATGATGCCATAAAAGCTCTTCAGACACATGAGTATGATGAAAGAAAAGCTCTTAATTCCATAAGAAATAAGAAAAGAATAAAATCTGCCGGTAAATGGGGAGAAATAATAGATAAAACAGATGAACTGCTGGAAGATATGGAACAATACTGTCAGGCAGTGATTGAAGAAACGGAAGATTATTTCAATCAATTAATGGACATTCCAGGGAAAGAAGGGGGATAATTTATGAATGTAATCAAGTGCCATATATGTGGAACAGAAAATACATATAAGAATGAATATTGCTCCAGATGCGACCAGAAAATAAGATTTAAAAGCCTTTCAGAATTCAGCTATTTCAGATACAGGTATCAAAAACAGTTCCTCTACAGACTGCCTGTAGACTGGGATACTATCGGTTTGATTTTTCATGTATCTGAAGACCGGTATCCATGCGATAAAATGGCAGATTTTATGGAATATCCCAAAAAGATACTCGGACATTTTATCCTGCCTGTTACCGTATTTACAGACTCTTTAGTCTACAGGTTTAAAGTGACCAGCAGGCTTGACCCTGAAGAGATATGGGCAATGTTCGGACTCACAGGACCTGCTTCTATATATATAATACATTTAAGAGAAATAATATTCGGACATTCTATATTAACTGTAATGGCACTTTTTACTTCTTTAATATATGAGTTTAAACCAGTAATAACCTGCAGGCTTAACAGGGAGAAACTGGATAAACTGAAAGAAAAAGCCGGAAATGAAAGGGTTAAAGATTTACTGAATTCCTTCCGGCTGGATATGATTTTTTCCCTGAATCAGGTTTATACAGGATTTACCTGTCCTGATAGATATTTAGACTTTACCCGTATATTGATGAAAAACATAGGCGATGAGAAATATAACGATTTTATAAATTTAATAAAGGCTGCAGACCCTCCGGAATATGCTCAAACATCGGAACCGAAATATAGAAGATATTTAACTATAGATAAGGTAAAGGAAAATCTTGGAGAAGAAAAATTCCAGGAATTGATGGAATTTCTGGATTCAGTTCAATGGGATTATGATTTTAAATACAATGAACTTTTCAACCCTTATTTTAGAAATCTTACTGTTGAAGAAATCAGTCTTATTTCCGATTATATGATAAAGATCGATAGCGTTTTGAGAGGTGTTACACTGAAGATATATAGAGAACCATCTTTTACCGATAAAAACGGTGAAAGAAAGATCGTCTATGAAAAATACTGGGACTTTATTCCAAAATACTGTAAGCAAAATGCTGAACGACTGTTATTTAATATTGGCCCTCTTAATCTTCCTGACCTTTCGGAAGGAGTCTATACAATGGAAATTTCAGATTCTTTCTCGGCAGACAGCTTTTCTTTCTGCCTGTCTGATATTGAAATTGCTTCTATGGTAAGGGAAAAATGTGTTATCTTTATGGCCTATAATAAATATACACAACAGTTTTTAAATGATGTGGATTTTTATCTTGACAGAGAGAAAAAAATAATTCCCGATAAAGACGGTGTGGTAAAAATTGCCAGGGAAGAACTCCGCGATGGCAGTGAAATTACTGCCCGGAGGGGAAGCCATGAAACAACTCTCGACCTGCCACTATACAGAGAGGAAAAGGAAATCTTTAAAGGTTACATCTATACAGACAGACCTGTTTACAGACCCGGTCACAGAGTAAACTTTAAAGGAATAGTAAGAACAGGGAAAGAACTGGAATATAAACAGGGAGAAGATATAAAAGTCACTATAAAAGATAGTAAAGATAAAGAAATATACGATAAGATCCTCAAGACAGATGAATATGGGACAGTTTCCGATAATGTTAAACTGCCGGAAGTATGCTGTACCGGTAAATATTATATAAGTATTGAAAATTCCCGTTGTTTCAGTGACAGTACATACTTCAATGTATCAGAATATAGAAAACCTGAATTTTATGTAAAAATAGATTTTGATAAACCTTTTTATATTGCCGGAGATAAAATCACCGCTATCGTAGAAGTATTTTATTATTTCGGGAAGCCTGTTACAGATGGATATGTTGATTGTGAAATAACGATAGTAGAGTGCGATTTTATAAAATCATATCTTGGCACGGTAAAGACAGATTCTCACGGCAAAGCGGTTTTTTCCTGGGGTGATTTCACAGAGAAGATTTCTGAAAGATATTCTTATAAGGTAAAGGTAAAGGTACAGGATCCTTCAGGACATGAGGTTGAAGAATGTAAATATATATTCATCTATCATGTCCCTTACAGATTAAGACTTTCTGTAGATAAAATACTATATGAACTCGGACAATTTGGCTTATATCGCGGTATGATTTTCGGGTCGAACAGATATTACATCAAAAAAGGTGATACCTTCCCTGTTATAATTACGGCAGACGATCATTCTGATAAACCGGTAGAAACAGAGGTCATACTCAGGATAACGAACGATCTGTCGGAAGAAGTGTATAGAAAGACTCTCAATACTGATAAAGACGGTATTGCCACCTGTGAATACAGTTTCGACAGGACAGGTACATATACTCTGGAAGGTTTTGCATCGGAAAACAATAATATAAAAACTTCCGGCCCCATATACTGTTACTCTCCTGATGAATATGACAGAAGCATTAAAATATTGATAGATAAAAAAATTGTAGAACAGGGAGACAGATTAAATGTAATTATAAAATTTCCTCCTTCTTCTGCCGGGAAAGCTATTGTAACAGTGGAAGAGAAGGATATTTCCTATAATGTAATTGATTTTTCAAAGACAAATATAATGGAATTTTCTATAGAAATAAATGAAACTCACAGAGATGGTTTTAATATATGTGCATATTATTTAGATGAAAAAGGAGTAAAGGTGGAAAGAAAAAAGATTGCGTATATTAAAAAAGATAAATATCTGACTCTATCTGTTGAAAGTGATAAGGAAGAATATAGTCCCGGCGAGGATGCAAAATTTATTATAAAAGTCTCTGACAGTAAAGATAAACCTGTTTCTTCCCAGGTAACTGCGGGGATTATAGACTCATCTATTTACAGTATTAATAAGGAAATAAGAGAAGAAATTCAAAAATTCTTTGGTAATAAAGGAATGGATAACATTTCCTGTCATGTAACCCGGTCTGATAGTCTGACATGTTCTAAAAGATTTGAGAAAAAAGATTATTATAAAGAAGTCATGAAAATGATAATGAAATTTGCCGGATGGGAATGTCATATATTATATGACAGAAATGACGAAATTTGCTGCAGAAATATGTGTGAGAAAGAAGAATCTCTTAAAGCACCGGATTTTACAAGAGAAGAATTCCTTGATACCCTTTATTTTAATCCGAATATAATAACAGATCATAACGGAATGGCTGAAATTACAGTTCCCCTTGCTCATAATCTTACTACCTGGAGAGCCACACTACTTGGAATAACAAAAGATACTATGACAGGGGAGGCTATTAAAGATATTACTGTAACAAAAAAACTATTTGCCAGAATTATAACACCCAGATTTTTCAGAGAAAGAGATGAACCTGCCATATCAGGCATTATTCATAATTACCTTTCTTCTGAAAAGACTGTCATCGGGAAATTAATAATAGAAGGACCTGTAGAACTTTTAGATAGAGGTGAATATAAAATCACTGTTCCTTCCGGCAAAACAGCTGCAGTTATGTGGAATATAAAGGTATCAGGAGAAGGTTCCTGCAGTATTAAACTCAGTGCCCTTACAGACGAAGAATCAGACGAAGTAAAAATTACTCTCCCCGTTCTGCCTCATGGATGTGAAAGAACAATATCCATGTCAGGCAGTACAGATAAGGAAGGAGAAGAAATATTTAATCTGCCTCTGAACGGGAACAGTTCATCTGCCAGATCCATTATAATACTTGAACCATCTATTGCTTCATCAATTCTATCTTCCATTAAATATCTTGTAGGCTTTCCTTATGGCTGTGTGGAACAGACTATGAGCAGATTTTTACCGAATGTTATTGTGTCTAAAGCATTTAAAGAACTTGAAGTGTCTGAATACAGGATTAAAAACCTGTCAGGAATGGTCAGAGCCGGCCAGACACTTCTTTATACATACCATCACCCTGACGGAGGATGGGGATGGTGGGCACAGGATAAAAGCCAGCCCTTTATGACTGCCTATGTCATTTATGGCCTGGCTTTAGCAAAAGAAGCAGGGCATTCTGTAAACACCCGTGCAATAAATTCCGGAATAAAATGGATGGAAAACCAGTATAAGAAGGAATATAATCCGGACACGAAAGCCTTTATGGCTTTTTCATCTACTGTTGCAGGAACTCTTCAGAAAGACTGGTTAACAGAACTTTTTGATAAAAGGCATGAACTTGATAATTATGCAAAATCTGTTCTGGCTTTATCACTTGAAAAAAGTAATCTTCACGAAGAGGCAAAGATAGTAACAGAATTAATAGAAGAGAGTGCAGAAATAACCGCAGATATTGCCCTGTGGAAAGGTAAACCGGGTAGATACGGATGGACTGATAGTATGGTGGAGACTACAGCTTACTGTTTGAAAGCCCTCCTTGCAATAAAAAAAGACAGTCATCTTATAAAGAAATCTGTAAGATTTTTATCCACTCAGAGAAAAGGAAATAAATGGAATTCAACAAAAGACACGGCAGCAGTTCTTATGACTCTGATAGATTATCTGAAATACACGGGAGAAATACATACCGATTTTACAACAGACCTGATTTTAAATGGAAAAAACCTTGAGAGCCTGAGTTTTAACAGGGAAGATGTGGGAAGGGAAGGGAAACAGGTAATATGCAGGGAAGAACTTAACAGAGGGGAAAACAGCATAAGATTTAAACTGCATGGACAGGGCACTCTCTACTATTCCATTTATTCCACATATTACACGGAAGAAGAAGCTATAAAAGGATCAGACGGAGGTTTTAATATTACGAGACGTTATTTTATAAGTGATAGTACGGGAACTCCCTGTATGCTGGATGATTATCCGTTTATAAATATAAACCTCTACGATGCAATAAGGGTAACATTGACGATAAAAGGAAAAGCTGAATATGAATATGTCATGATAGAAGATCCGAAACCTGCAGGCTGTGAAATTTTAAAGAACAAAGGCTGTTTTTACAGATGGGGAGACGGTAATTATGATGTAATGGAATTTGAAGTAAGAGATGACAGAAGTGCGTTTTTCTTTCCTGCCTGGTACAGTGATCCCTGTGAAATTACTTATTTCATGAAACTTGAAACTATGGGTACTTTTCATGTAATGCCTGCCAGAGTAAGTCTTATGTATAACCCTGATATAAACGGAATAAGTGATGAAATAATACTGCAGACACCTTTTACTTATACAGGCAGGGTAAGAGAGATTTTGAAGAGAATCTGAATAAGAGAGGTAGAATATGATGGAATTAAATCTTAAATTAGAGGAAAAAGCGATTGCTTTACTGCCTTATCTTCCTTATGAACTGGGTATTGATATAATGAAATATCTTACAGATGCAGAACAGGATGGTGTGAAACATATTATTTCCGGGCTCCCGAATACAGGAGTTGATATTGTTTTAAAGTTAATAAATGAATTTTTTCCTGATACCATTACTATGAAAGATAAAGACACTGTTCGCGAATATTTTATCTCTAAAGCAAGAGAAAATCCGGCAATGTTCTCTATGTTAATCCAATACGCTCTTACCGGAAAATTTGTTACTTTTAACGAGTTAAATAGTAGTGATATGCAAAACAGTTCAGTATTTATACTTGAGCAAATAGAATACAGAGAAAAACTTGCAGACAGAATGTTAGAAGAAGTCCAGGCCATGGTAAAAGACATGCTTGATAAAGCTCAGAAAAAGTGTGATCTTATGATAGAAGAGTGTAAAAATAAAGGGAAACAGCTCATGAAAGATGTGAAACACAGAAGAAGTATATTAATAGAAGATACGGAACGTTACTGCACCGGACTCACAGAAGATGCAAAAAATATTTATGAACAGAAAGAAATGTGTGATATAGAAGAAGCCAGAAAAAAATGGGAAAAAATAGTTCAAGAAACAGCAGCACAGGCAAAAACCATAAGAGAAGACGGAAAAATTTACAGTGAAAAACTTTATAAATTTGCAGAACATGAAGCTTTTGAAGAATGGGAAGTCAGAGGCATGGAAGAAGGTAAAAAGGAAGGAATCGAAATTTTAAAATCTGCCTTTGAAATAAAAAATTATTTCTCAGAGGAAAGAAATAAATTCTTTTCCCATATAGACAGTCAGATTGCCGGTATGGCAATTACTGTAGCGGAAAAGACCATAAAAAAGCCTGTAACGGCAGACAGAAATACAATACTGAACCTGGCAGAAGAGAGATTAAAGGAGGCAAGGAATGAAGGGGAGATAATCTTCAGGGTAAATCCTGAAGATTATAACTATTTAAAGGGCAATGAAAATGAAATCAGAAACATGGTGGCTCAGGTAAAAGACGTCAGAATAGAAGATGACGAGAGAGTCGAAAAAGGAACATGTATTATTGCTACAACCCTTCTTGACTGCAGCAGAATAGAATTTCACCTGAAAACATTGAAACTGCTTTTTTAAGATAAAAAAACAACAATTTCTTTTTGGAGGAGAGACTGATGAAAGTAATTAAGTGTCATATCTGTGGAAGAGAAAATACATATAAGAATACATATTGCTCTGATTGTAATCATAGAATAAAACCTGTATCTCTTTCCGAAGATGAATATTGTAAACGGAGGGGAGGAAAATTTCTCTACAGAGAGCCTGCAGACCATTGTACTCTGGATGCTATATTCCACACAGACAGGGTGGATTTTTTGAATTATCTTAAGAAGATATCCGGTCATCTTATCTTACCTGTTACTCTATTGATTGATTCTTTAATAAACAGGTTTTGCGTGGGTTACAGAATGGAACCTCAGGAAAAATGGCTCGCTATGTTTGGTCTTACAGGTCCTGCCTCTATGTATATAGTGGATTTATCAGATAAAATACTGGGCCATTCCATATTACCTGTAACAGTATTTGTGACTTCTTTAATATACGGTTTTGTGCCTTACAGAACAGAAGAAACTGCCGGCGGTCTTATGAGAGATGTAAATATAAAGATATATAAAGAGCCTTCTTTTATGGATAAAAGTGGTGAAAACAAGTGTGTATATGAAAAATACTGGGACACTTTTCCCATGTACTGTAAGAAAAATGCTGAAGAATTATTATTACATCTTGGTCCTTACGACTTTCCTGAACTGTCGGCAGGACAGTACACTATGGAAATTTCAGATCCTTTCTCTAAAAATAGTCTTTCCTTCCGCCTGTCAGATATTGAACTTGTATCTATTCAGAGTGATATGAATGTTCTCTTTATGGCCTGTAACACATATACAGGGGAATTGTTAGCAGATGTGGATTTTTTTCTCTATGGAGAAAAGAAAGTAAGTCCTGATAAAGATGGCATAGTAAATATGTACTGGAGCGATATAGAACCTGATTCATCGGTAACCATGCTTGCCTGCAGAGGCGACAGTGAAGCAAAACTTGACATTTCACGATACAGGCAGAAGAAGGAAGACTTTAAATCTTATATTTATACAGACAGACCTGTTTACAGACCAGGTCACAGTGTAAACTTTAAAAGTATTTTGAGGACAGGTAAAACCCTGGAATATACAGAGGGAGAAACAATAAATATCTCCATTAAAAACAGTAAATATGAAAAAATATATAATAAAATACTGAAAACAGACGAATATGGGACTATTTCAGATAATTTTAAACTGTCGGACACCTGTTCTCAGGGCACATATAGTATAAATGTAAAAAGATCAGATTATTACAGTGACACTGCATACTTCTGTGTATCAGAATATAGAAAACCTGAATTTTATATAAATATAACTACCGACAGACCTTTTTACATAACTGGAGATAAAATTACCGTTACGGCAGAAGGATATTATTATCTGGGAAGGCCTCTGGCAGATGGAGAGCTTTGCTATAAAGTAGAAAACAGGTATTCAACGGAATGTGAAGGCCAAACAAGGACAGATTCTTATGGTAAGGCACAGTTTTCCTGGATTGTTCCTGACAGGAGATTGTTCTGGAACTATTCTTATAAAGTGCATGTAAAGTTACATGATGACTCTGGCCGTGAGGTTGAACAATACAAAGAGATACCGGTATATCCTTTTCCTTTCATGTTAAGCCTTTCAGTAGATAAAATAGAATACGGGCCGGGAGAAGTTTCCATATATATACAAAAAGGAGCAATAGTGCCGGTTAAAATTATAGCAGAAGATTATTCCGGTAAAGCTGTGGAAACAGAGGTACTATTCAGGATAAAAAATGATCTGTCTGAAGAAGTGGCCAGAAAGATGCTTACTACTGATAAAGACGGGTTTGCCTGTTATGAATATAGTTTCAATAAAACAGGTTTCTATGAGCTGCAATGTTTTTCAGCGAAAAACGTTAATATCAAAACATCATTGCCAGTATATTGCTACTTCAGGGAAGATTATACGGAAAGCATCAAAATAATTACGGATAAAACCTGTGTAGAGCCTGGAGACTCATTATATGTAATGGTAATATTTCCTCCCTCTTCCGTGGGGAACGCCGTTGTAACAATTGAAAGAAAGGGTATTACCAGTGAGATAATTGATTTTTCCAAAAAAAAATTCCAGGAATTTTATTTACATATCGATGAATATTATAGAGATGGTTTTACTATAGGTGTATATTATTCATCTTCGGGAGGAGTAAAATTCATTGGGAAAAGGATAGGTTATAACAGTAAAGATAAATATCTGACCGTATCGGTAAAAAATGATAAGGAAAAATATCTTCCCAGAGAGTATGCACAATTTTTTATAAAAACCTCTCACAGTAATGGCAAGCCTGCTTCTTCCCAGGTAACTATGAGTATTATAGATTCATCTATTTACGGTATAAATAAGGAAAAAAGGCAGTCAATAGAGGAGTTTTTCCTTAAGAGTTCTCAGTCCCGTTATATAAGTAGAAACGTAAATATGAGCTGTTCTAAAAGATTTGAAAGAAGAGATTATTATAGAGAAGTCATAAAAACTATAATGAATTTTCTGCACTGGGAAATAAAATATAACATACATGAGTATGATGAGAGCAAGATGTCAGAAGAAAGCGTAACTTCTCTTAAACAACCGGATTTTACAAGAGAAAACTTTCTTGATACTGTCTATTTTAATCCGAATATCATTACAGATCATAATGGAATTGCAGAAGTTACAGTTCCCATGCCTGATAATCTTACCACATGGAAAGCCACTCTTCTCGGAGTAACAAAAGATACTATGGTAGGAGAGACAGGTAAAAACATTACGGTAACGAAAAAACTATTTGTAAGGATTATAACCCCCAGATTTTTCAGGGAAAGGGATGAAGTTGCCATATCAGGTATTATTCACAATTATCTTTCTTCCGATAAGAATGTCTGCGGGAGATGCATAACAGATGGCGCCATAGAAATTTTAAATAGAAGTGACTATAAAGTCAATGTAGGTTCTGGAAATACAGCTACTGTCATATGGAATATAAAGGTAATCAGAGAAGGTTCCTGCAGTATTAAAATAAGTGCCCTTACAGATGAAGAATCAGATGAAGTAAAGATTACTCTCCCTATTTTACCACATGGATGTGAGAAAACCATATCCATATCGAACACTACAGATAATGAAAGAGAGGAAGTATTTACCCTGCCAGAGGAAGGAATAACATCACCACTGTGTCTTATAACACTTGAATCATCCATTGCTTCATCAATTCTTTCTTCCATAGAATATCTTGTCAGTTTTACCTATGGCTGTATGGAACAGACTATGAACAGATTTTTACCGAATGTCATAGTATCTAAAGCTTTTGAAGAACTTGATCTGGCTGAAGCTGCAACAGAAGACAGAGTAATTCTTTCAGAAGAAGAAGCTGACGGGGAAGAAGACGTGGAAAATGAGATAGAAAAAGGAGTTTCTTTTTTTATAGAACTTGGACGGGGGCTTTTAGAGCTTGTATCTTACTTCGATGTATCTCCCATTATAAAAAGGGTGAAGTCACTGAGAAAACGTATGGTTCTTGAACATGGAATTTTGATACCCCCTGTAAAGGTAAAGGATAATTTACAGTTAGAATCAGATACCTATAGCTTTGTAATAGGAGATAGACAGGTAGCAGCCGGAGAGCTCAGGGTAAGAAAATTCCTTGCAGCCGGCACAGAATATCAGGTAAAGAAATTTAAAGGTACGGAAACTACTGTACCCAATTACAGCCTGGCAGGAGTATGGATCAATCAAGAACAAATATTAGATGCACAGGAGGAAGGCTGTATAATTCTTGAGCCACTTGATGTAATAGAAGCACATCTTGCAGAGGTGATAAAAAAATATGCTTCTAATTTTATTACCTTTCAGAAAAAGGAAGAAGCTTTCAAAATCACAGGAAATAAATATAAAAAAGTGAAAGATTTACCACAAATGGTCAGAGTCGGGCTGGAAAGACTTTATAATTACCGTAATTATGACGGAGGATGGAGCTGGTGGCCATATAGTAACGGCCAGAGCCAGCCTTTTGTGACCGGTTATGTTCTTTATGGCATGGCATTAGCAAAAGATGCAGGTTATTCTGTAAGTAAATCTTATATTGATTCTGCCGTAAAATGTATAAAGAAACATTATGAAAAGGAAGATAATCTGAACGCAAAAGCCTTTATGGCTTTTGCATGTGTTGCTGCAGGTGAGTATAAAGAAAGCTGGTTAACAGAACTGTTAGATAAAAGAGATGAACTTGATAATTATTCAAGAGCAATTCTGTCTATTTCACTTAAAAAAATTAATTTCTGGAGAAAAGATATAGATAAGTTAACAGCCTTAATCGAAGAGAGTGCAGAAATAACGGGAGATATGGCATGGTGGAGCAGTAAAGCAGATAAATACGGATGGACAGATAGTATAATAGAAACAACTGCTTATTGCCTGAAAGCTTTAATTGCAACTAAAAAGGACAGCCACCTCATACAGAAGGCTGTAAGATTTTTATCTAAAAACAGGAAAGGAAATAAATGGAATTCCACTAAAGACACGGCAGCAGTTCTTATGGCTTTAACAGATTACATGAAAACTACAGGAGAAATCAATGCTAATTTTAAAGCAGAAGTGTCTTTAAATGATCATAAACCTGACAATCTGAGATTTAAACAGGAAGATACAGGAAAAGAAGGGAAAAAAATACGCTACCGGGAAGGACTTAATCCGGGAAAAAATAGTATAAAATTTAAATTACATGGCCATGGCACTCTGTACTATTCCCTTTATACTACATATTATACAAAAGAAGAAGCTATAAAAGGATCAGACAGTGGATTTACTGTTACCAGAAATTATTTTATTTGCGACAAAAACAATTCTCCTGTTATACCTTACAGAGATCCTCCCTTTATACATGTTAATCTTTTTGATGAAATTATGGTACAGTTAAAGATAAAGGGGAGACCTGTATATGAATATGTCATAATAGAAGATCCGAAGCCTGCCGGATGTGAGATTTTAGAAAAAAAAGGTTATCTTTACAGATGGGGAGATGAGGGTGTACATGGGGAGAAAGAATTTGAAGCAAGAGATGACAGGGCTGCTTTTTTCTTTTCCTACTGGCAGGATGGCATATGTGAAATTACTTATTATATGAAAGTTGAAGCAATGGGGATTTTCCATGTAATGCCTGCAAGAGCAAGTCTTATGTATAGTCCTGAAGTAAATGGAATAAGTGATGAGACAATAATAAAAACTCCTTTTTATTATACAGGTAAAGTGAAAGAAGTTTTTAAGAGAATGTTATCTGGAAGCTGAACGTTAATAGCTATCTGTCAGGAGGAGATAAAAATTCAATCTTTCTTTTTAGCTATGTCTGACGGTAACCTTTAGCATAAGTTCCATAAAAATGTCTATGATTAACTGTATAAAATATATTTATCGGCAGATACCTTATTACAGCAAACAAAAAGGAGGGTATAGAAAATGGAAGAACCACAGCAATATCAGTCGAATGTATATCTTGAACAGGTTATGGCCCAGAAGGCTCAGGTAGAGAATGATTTAAAAGCCAAACGTGCTCCTCAATCACCTGCTTCACGGACCAGGTCCGCCTCAGGTGATGTCAGAGAAGGTACAGGTACTCCATATGCAAATAATGTCCGCGTCACAGGATGGTGGCCTTTTCAGAATGTGATTGTTCCGCCCAATGTCTATGTAGTCCATACAAGACGGGGTTACAAAGAACCTCTTCATATAGGTCTCGGCATTTCCTTTCGTTTCGATCCCGTAAATGATGCTTTCCTCATAGTTCCTGCTACGATGCAGACCATCCTCATCCATGCAAACTGTATCTGCAGGGAAAAACAGGGACTTGTCGTGCAGGGTTATGTTCAGTGGATTATAAACGATATAAAAACAGCTTACAGAAAACTGGATTTTTCGGATGCCTATGATCCGATGCGTGTCATAAATGTACAGCTCAGAGAACAGGCGGAAGCTGCCATTAAAGACAAGGTAGCAACAATGAGCATTGATGAAGTGCTCACAGACAAACAGCCTATTATTGAAGAATTAACGTCCCGTCTTCGTCATGTAGCTGAAGGAGAAGGCCAGGATAATGGTCTTGGACTCAGTATTGTAACAGTTCAGATTAAAGAAGCTGTAGTATGTTCTTCAACTCTCTGGGAAATGCTTCAGCGTCCCTTCCGGTCTGAAAGAAAAAAAGAAGCCCGTCTGGCAGAACTGGAGAATGAAGGAATTATAAGGGCGAGAGAGTCTGAATCAAAAAAAGCTGATGCTAAACTTCGGATTGAAACGGCAGAAGAGATTGCAGGTCTTGAAGCACATACGGAAGCAGCCAGATTTGACAGGCACCAGTCTGAATTGATAAGAAGGGCTTCAGTGGAAGCCGAAACAATAGAGAAGACTATGGAACATGAAAAAGCCAAAATTAAACATGGTGCAGAACTTGAAAAACTAAAACTGGAAAAAGAACTTTCCCTGACGCAGTTGAAACTGGATGCGGAACACAGGCAGGCAGTAAGAGAAGTGGAACTGTTCAGCGAACGGCAGAAAGCAGAAAACGAGATTTCAGAAAAAGCTCTTCAAAAACATATGTTAAACCATTTACCTGAAATTGCGGAGAAACTCCCCAAACCTTCGGAATTAAAGAGTATTTCCCTGGGAAGTAATTTCCCTTTACTGGATTTGATTGCAAATCTGAAATCCATTCTGGGAAGCAGTCAGGGGAAACATGAATAAATATCTTAGATCTTCTTTAAATGCAGGGGCAAGACCCATGTGTCTTCCCCTCTGAAGGATTAACTATTTTCAAAAGTTTCTTCAAGCATTTCAATCCTTCTTATTCTGGCTATACGAAAAGTTCTTTTTTCTTTTCTCATATGACAGTAACCGTGAAGATACGGGGTAGTACCTCTATAATAAATTTCAAAGGGATTTACCTTCCTTATTATATATCCGTCTGAACCGCTCTTATAATCAATTCTGACCGTACATTTTCCTTTAACAGCTCTTTCCAGAAGCTCCCTTGTAGCCCTTGGAGTAAGAGGTAATAAATTTTCAAACACTTCTTTTATATCACTTTCAGACATACTCTGTACATATACAGGTTTTTTCACGTCTTTCTTACCTTTCGGCTGAGCCTGTTCCAGAATGGAAAATCTTGTTTTACCGTGCTGAACAGGTTTAAAGTGTATATCAGACATATGCCACTCTTTATGCTTATTTAAACAGTTGCCATTTAAAGCTATATTTCTTTTTTGAAATTCCTTACATAATCCCTTTATGTACCTTCTATCTATAAGTGCCACTGTATCGGAAAATCTTGCCAGTATATATTTTCTGAAAGCTTCTACAGATAAAATATCATCCATTGTTTCTTTATTCTCTGTGGCCATGACGGTAATATCGTCAATTTCTAACGAAGGCACTGAGTCTGTAAAACCTTTAACCGTTAAAATCACATCGGGAGGCAGTTTCCTGTCACAGTGGTTCTGAAGATATTCCAGTATTTCTTTACCTGTAAGACCATTCTTTTTTGCTTCTCTCAGGGTACGCTCTGTCATCTGAAAAATGATTCTATCAGAAGTTTCACCTGATTTATATGCAAAATGTCCCATTTCTGTTTCGGTAAACCAGTCACACATAAGTTTAGAAACTTCAATCTTCATATCATCTGTAACATTAAAGATTAATCCTGCCTCTTCTCTGTAGTCAAAATATAAGATTTTTTCTTTTCTTTTTCTCAGAAACGTCAGGATTTCATCTCTATTTAAACCTGCTGCCAGTACAGGTGATAAAGGACAGAATAATTCCGGTGCTTCTGAGAGTAAATCATTCATTTCTGCCTCCGTATCCGTTTCAATTATCATTGCATCTCTCGTAATAACAATCTTTTCATAGAAAGAAGTCCAGTCTTTAAGAGTAAAAATAACATTCTGTGACAGTTCTGTTCTACTCTGTTCCTGAAGAAATTTAATAATCTCATTTCCTGCAAGGCCGCTCTGAAGCCCCCGGTAAAAGGATTGTTTAGAAATATGATAGGTTTTCACCCTGTCACCGCCCAGGGAATCACAGAATCTCTCCAGATGATATTGAACAGGAACAGTTCCCTGGCCTGTTTCCAGAAGTAAATCGAAGTTCGGCTGTACAAGAATGACTTTCTCTTTCAATGGCATGTCTTTAATCTTCCCGGATAAACTGAGAGCAAAGGCACCATATGGTGTCCATTTGAATCCCGTAAGCTCACCTTCAACATAACAGAGTGTTACCATACCCAGCCAGTAAAGAGGTTCTTCGAGGATTTTCCTTAAAAATCTGCCTTCTACTTTATCCCAGTCTTCTCTCATATAAAGTTTATCTTTCCAGTGATTCCCTCCGAAAGGGTAAATACCTTTATAGTCGGGCCCTCTGCCATCATAGTCAGAATAATAGGATGGAGCGTAATAACGGGTTATTAAAAAATCAATATCATAACATCTAATGCCATTTATAAAATCAGAAATATGGTACCATTTACCTGGCTCAGTAGTATTTTCTAAAAAGTTCATAACAGTTCTCAGAGCCGATTTAACTCTGTATATATCCGGTATGAACCCTCTGCAGTGTTTATCTTCATCCAGAGAAAGTTCTTTTATTCTTTTAAATTCATTATACCTGCTCTGTTCAAGCCAGGTCTCATAGAGTACTTTAACCTGTTCAAAAGGAGATATAGACAGGAATTTACCTGCTTCGGAGGCAGCAACAAGATAATTTCCTTTTATTTCAATAAGGTGAAGATAATCCAGAAGAGTTTTTAATAAATATATCCACCCTCCGTCTTCTATTTTATTAATAGAATCAAGTTTTTCCTGAATTTTGAGCAGTTTGCCTGCCTCGACGAAATCTTTCTTACTCATCTCTCCTGATTTCAGGGCTTTTATTTTTTTATTTTCAATATATTTTATCATTGCAAATAAATCATGCTGAATATCAGAAACAGCTCTTTCTTTCTTTTTACCTGACAGTTCATAAGATGGGAGAGAATTCTGAGGTGATATCTGTACAAGTCCGGTTACGTCATCAGGAGACCAGACATCTCCGATAAAGTTATCATTTCCGCCGGTTCGCCAGAAATCTATCTTTGTACCATACCCCCAGGAACTGTTTTTCGGAAAGCACAGACCGTATTTAAATAATCTGTCAAGACAGGTGCCTATAGATTCTCCGAATGAAAGGGTTGATAATATCTCCTTCAGTGCTTCAACAGATACGGTATTTTTTCTTTTAACATATTCCATTATAAATTTTTCCGACTTTGTCAGATTGGCCAGTACATACTTGAGTCTCTCTTCTGAAAATATTACCTTTCTGAGAGATTTAATTATCTGATCTTTAGTTCTCAGATAAGGAGTTTCCAGCATACACCCCTTTGCCATAAGCTTCAAAGCAGGACTGCTGAAGGTGTCTAAAAAAAGCTCTATCTCTTTCATATTTGTTTATCCTGAGGCATATAACCTTTCTTCTGAAGTAAATTTATAAATTTACTGACCCTGTTCAATACAACTGATGTTTTACCGGGTTTCTTTATAGTATAATTGTTAAGTTCTGCAGATACTTCCAGTTCTTTTATAAGAATTTCTTCTTCGACCTGCATTACCGGTATATGGTCATGAATTTTTATCATATATTTCCCCTCATATCAAATTATCTCAGATATGTTCATCTAAATTTCATTATCATAAAATATATTATATTTATATCCCTGTTCCGTAAGAAACCTTTGACGATTTGCCGCATAATCCTGATCTACCGTGTCTCTGGTTACAAGTGTATAGAAATGAGCAATAGCACCTCCTGATTTTGGCCTCAATATTCTTCCAAGTCTCTGTGCTTCTTCCTGTCTGCTTCCAAAGGTGCCTGAAATTTCTATTATGACATTTGCATCGGGAAGATCGATACTGAAATTTCCTACTTTTGATACTACGAGAATTTTAATTTCTTCTTTTCTAAATTGTTCGAAAAGTCTCTCTCTTTCTCTTACAGGAGTTTTACCTGTAATAATTGGAAATTTATATACAGAAGCAATATATTCGAGCTGACCTATATACATGCCTATAATGATGAGATTATCTGCAGAGTGCTTTTTTAACAATTTTTCAAGAATAGAAATCTTCAACCTGTTATTTGCTGCCATATAATATCTGTCTCTTCCTTCTGCCAGCGCATAATTCAACCTTTCTTCTTCAGACATATGTATTCTGATTTCATAACATTCTGCTCTGGCAATCCATCCCTGTTTTTCAAGATCTTTCCATGGAACATCATATTTTTTAGGACCTATGAGGGAAAAAACGTCTCCTTCCCTTCTGTCCTCTCTGATCAGAGTGGCAGTAAGGCCGAGTCTCCGGCGGGACTGCAGTTCTGCCGTAATACGAAATACAGGAGCAGGGAGGAGATGAACCTCATCGTATATTATAAGCCCCCATTCCCTTGCATTGAATAATTTAAAATGAGGAAATTCTTCTTCCATGTTGTAGTTATATTTTCTTTTACGATAGGTCATGACCTGATAGGTGCTTACGGTAACGGGACGGATATCTTTTCTAAGTCCACTGTATTCTCCAATCTGATCTTCAGAGAGAGAGGTTTTCTCTAACAGTTCAGAAATCCACTGTCTCACGGCTACAGTACTGGGTGTAAGTATAAGGGTAGAACATTGCAGTTTATCCATAACTGACATGCCGACCATAGTTTTACCTGCTCCACAGGGAAGAACTATTGTGCCACACCCACCATGATGGCTTCCTCCTGCATAGAAAAGCTCTGCAGCTTCTATTTGATAGTGTCTCAGAGTGAATTCTCTTCCTTTTTTCGTAAGAGGCAGAAGTTTTATGGAAAGATCTTCACCTTTTATATAACCGGCAAGATCTTCTGCAGGATAACCTATCAGCACAAGTGCCTGTTTTATATGGCCCCTCATGGCTGAATTCATTAAAAGTTCTGTTTCGTTGACCTGCTCTTTAATATAAGGCTTGATGTTTTTATGGCCCGCTATTTCAGCAATAAGGGCTCTATCGTGACTGACCAGGAGTAACAGACCTTCTCTATTAATGAGTTTAACCCTTCCATAACGGCTTATATAGTCAATAATATCCCTGCGTATATTTTCCGGGATTTCGTAT
The DNA here is from genome assembly GCA_937888925.1 of uncultured Synergistia bacterium. The sequence goes on from CALARM010000257.1 coordinate 23,984, forward strand.
TTTGAATATTCTTCCAGACCTTTTATAATATCCCCGGCTGTTATTCCGGATGAAGCAGCATTCCACAGGGATAGAGGTGTGATTCTATAGCTGTGTATATGTTCCGGAGATTTTTCCAGTTCGGCAAATCCTGCGAGAAGATCCCTCGCCATTTCATATTTTTCATTTGCCACTTCAAGGAGAATAGTTTTGTCTCCCTGAACTATGATTGGATTTAATCGATCTATCAAATAATAAAACTCCCTGAATAATAAGTTATGAAGACTGACACAGGTGAAGGTATTTCTGTATGAGTCACGGGAAAAAATTTCTCCTGTCCATCAGCCTGATAAAAAAAGAATAACATATAAATTTTCTTTTTCCTGTATTATCCCATACATATTATAGAACTGTGCCAGAAAACCTGGTACCATTGTGAGCGGGCTATAAAAGCATGGACAGGCTTGAATTTATAATAATTGATCCTGTCTGTGCCGTCAAGAGCAGGCAAAAATATCATATAGAATAAACAACCAAACGTGCTTCCTTATCAGAAAACGGATGAAATACAGTCTCTTTACCCTTTGCGGCAAATCTTTCCAGTCCTGTCATAAAAGATATGCCTTCTTCCGTATCTCTTTTTGCCAGAACCTGAAGGGTCGGTTTCAGGAGATAACGGGAAAGAAACACTATGGTTTTACATTTCGCTCTCGTTATGGATACATTCAGCCTGTTCAGACTGTATATAAATTCATCTTCGGATACTGCAAGCTCCGGGTCAGAAACTCCGTAGCTCACGATAACAGAATCACATTCCTGCCCCTGCATCTTATCCACTGTGCCGACAAAAGGCTCTGTTAATCCTCTGTTTTCCAGAACTTCACATATGGCATCAATCTGAACATGATGGGGAGAAACTATAAACAATCCCTCTTTCCAGAATAATCTGTCACCTTCCCTGTCATCAGGATAAGGTTTTCCGGTATCTTTCATAACAAGTCTTTCTCTTAGAGCCAGAGCAATCTGTGCCACAAGTTCTGCTTCCTCACGATTTTCAGAACCGGTCCTTATGCCTTCAGTAATACAGAGAACAAGGGAATAATCAGGATCAAGCACTGTTTCTATAAATAGATTATCATAGAGATTGTCAGTCAGTAATAATTTTTTTGTTTCTACAGCGGCGTTAAAACTTTTATATTTCTCTCCGTAAATCTTTTCTGCAGGATAAAGACAGAGGGTTCTGTTCATCCTGAAATTCTCAAAGAGCTGACATGTAAGGGTTTTATCCATGTCAGGATTTTTCAGTGCCTCGAATATAGAACGGTGCAATAAAGGCTCACCGGGGGCAGGGTCGGGGTAATAGCCCTTTATAATAGGAGGAAGCTGTCTGTCATCCCCGGCTATAAGGAGCCTTCCATCCGGTTTCAATCTGGATATTGGCAGCAATGATTCAGGCACACGAAGCTGTGAGCCTTCGTCTATTACAACCATATCAAAAGGAGTGTCTTTATCTGTCCGGGCAAACATTTTATTTGTAGAATAAACAGTGCCTCCGAGAATACATCTGGAGTTATTACATATATAATCGAAACCTTCTTCAGATTTTACATGCAAAATTCCCGACTTTTCTTCATTATTTCTGCCCAGTCTTCCCATGGCAAATTCTTCCTTCCATATATTCAATGAAGCATTTAATTGAACGATTTTCTTCAGACAGTTATCGATTGCCGTATGAGTAAAAGCCGAAAGGAATATTTTAAAAGGTCTGTCAGTCAGTCTGTGAGCTTCAAGTATACACAGGAGGGCTGCCGCAATAAAATGAGTTTTCCCCGTTCCGGGAGGCCCCCACAGGAGAGTCAGTGTTTTATTAAATACATGGTCAAAAGCATCTCTCTGACTGTCTGTCAGATAATTTAACGAAGGTATTTTTTTCAGTCCTTTTTTTAAATCATCGTGTTCCTCTATGTCTTTACAATATTCCACAGGGTTTTGAAGCAATTTTATTACTTCCGGTTCCTCCAGACCATCCAGTTCAGAAAGTCTATTTATGACCTTTTCGCCTGTCCAGTCAGTAAATTTCGACTGTAACAGATAATCCTTCCCTTCCTCAATCGGCGGAGACATAGCACCTTTTTTCAGTTGAAGAGTAACCCTGCCGGGGTGAGAATTATCTTTAATCTGAGCCAGATATAAAGCTTTATTTTTCGGAGCGTAATATTTATATTTCGGGTATTCCGTAAAACTCATCTGGTCTTTATCTCCTTCCGGCGTGTCTTCACTCAGGATATAAGACCATATATTATTTCCATCCAGTTTGCCTGAAACATCTGTTTCTTTCAGTGAAAACTCTGCCTCTGCATAACCTTTAAATACCTCGACATTTCCCGTTCCGGTCAGAGTAAAGGCAATACCTTTCTGTTTCCTTTCATTCATTGGAAGTGTTCTCTGTTCTTTTATGGAGAGATAGCTCATAACAGTCTCATATCTGATTATAAAATCCAGCTGTGATAAAAGGGGATGATTGAAATTCCTGGAAGAAGGCAGAGAAAATTTCGGCGGACAGGCAAAAAGAAGACCTCTGGCACAGTGTCTGATACCGGTGAGTATATATGATGTGGCATAAAGGCGTTTTTTCAGTTCTTTTTCAATCCATTCTATCCTTTTTGTATCATCATTATTCCAGACTTTATATATGGCATCTGATTTAAGTGCATTGGACAGTCTGAAGGTGAAATTATCCATAGGATTATATGTGAAATTTTTCCCTGTAACACTGTTAAAAACATCCAGCACATCAGATAACTGATAGGCCACAGGTACAGGCAGGGCAAAGAGGGATCTTATAACATCTATTATTTTCACTGCAGGGAAAGAGGCTTCAACATCAGGATGTTCTTCATTGACAAGGAGATTTTCGCTATGAAAATGAAAGAATAAAGATAAAGATTTCTCTGACACGAGTGGATCTTTCAGACCTTCGAGCAGTAATTCTTTAAGCAATTCCCATTCGAAACTATCAAACACATAGGTCTGAAGAGATTTTTTTTCTTTCCATTGTTCTTTACTTTCATTTTTAGTCTCATTATAATCATGGACTTCTTTAAATATATTGTATATGCACTCTATAAATTCCCTTCTGACTCTTTTACAGTCCTCCATAGACGACGCTACGAACTGTTTTTCCAGTATACTCTTCTCTGTAAATATGTCATCAAAGCTATTACAGAGACAGGCGGCGCTGTAAATATGACCCGACACTGGTTCTTTTTGAATGGTAAGAAAGAGTTTTACATCTTCCCATAGAGGCATTGAAACGGAAGAAGAGCCGAAATTATAGATCTGACCGTCTATAAGAGCATCTACCGTTCTGGCGAGCCTTTCCTGTTTACCGGAAAGAGAAGCACATCTGGAAAGAGATTTTTTACTCCTATTCTCTGAAAGAAATTTCTTCATACTGATTAAATCATCTATATGTTCTTCATCTGAAAGGAATTTTCTTCCCATAGAAGTCAGATAAGGTATGAGGGAAATACTTCTCGTATCTTCCGCTTCTTTCCGGCAGAAGTCATAATATTCACACCACTCGCATCTGTAATGAATATGCCAGTGGACAGAGTCTGTCTGTGATATGCGTGGTATGTCAGAAGAAAGCATTTCTTCAATCTGAGGGATAACAGTATTGATATTAAACCATTCAGGTTCCGGTAATCCGTAAGTCCAGACACCGCCTTTTGAGAAATTCACTTCTCTGTCTATGCTTCGGGCTTTACAGATATGGGAGAGGAACAAGGCATATAAGGCGACCTGAATCTTATGGGAAATTTTCATTTCATCAGAGGCTTTTACGTCTATTATGCAGAGTTCTGTTCCGTTACCGTTTTTACAGGCATATATAAGATCAGGGAAACAGGTGGTGAATTTTACGCATGACCTGTCCAGATTATAGGTTTTATAAAAAGATTCCGGCACAGTAAGACACCCCTGGTAAAGGTATTCTTCTTTTCCTATATTTCGTAAAATATCTATAGTGCTTTTTTCGTCATGAACATGATTGAATAATCTCTCTGCATCTGTGGCAGATGATCTGTAAACTCTTTTATTTTCGTTTATCAGGTTATTTATAACTTTTTCTTCCCATTTATATCCCGCTTCCAGCATGGCTTTTGTAACAGGGCTGTGGTCATAAGGTGAAGGAGGTATGTTTTTCCTCTTCTTCTCTTCCGAAGGAGTAGCTTCATAGACGAGATATCTTTCACATTCATGGTAGAAATACCGTGCAATTCTTGAGGGAGATATATTCAGCATGGACAGGCCTCTTTTCTATATTATATGTTGAAATAGTATTCACGTCTTCAGGGAATATTCCTTCAATGATTATGTGAGAATCGTGACGCGTAACGCGTTACGCGTGACGGGTTTAATCCCAGCGAATTACGCATTACGAGATTATTTTTGATTATTACAATAAAGTTCTTATAAGTGGGGGCACCTTATGTGATAATTGAAGTCTCAATACCTTCATGATATAATAAATCTGGATATTACTTTTAAATAACTGACGATAATGTCGTCAGAAGCCGAAAATTAGAGATTGAAAAAGCTATTTCACAGGCAATTTATTTTATTCAGAGGAATTAGCCGGTGTATATATATTTCGATATGAATATTTACAACAGAATATTTGATTCTCAAAGCAACCTGAGAGTGCGCTTTGAAAGTATGGCTATAGATATAATATTTCAAATGATTGATGAAGGAAAATATAAGCTATGCTGGTCTTTTATTCTGGAACATGAAAATAGTAAAAATCCTTTTCTGTATCGCAGAATGTATATTAATTTACTGTCAAAATCCTGTAAGACTGTTATATCTCCTGACGTAGAAATTAAGAATATATCTGAAAAAATTATTGCAAACTCAAAGGCAAAAATTAAAGATGCACTTCACCTTGCCTGTGCAATACATAGAAACTATGCTTATTTTATAACCTGTGATGATAAATTTATAAGGACTATTCAAAAACACAGAGATTTATTGAAGGACTGCACCGGTTCAATAAAGTTATTTAATCCTGTAGATTTTATCAGAAGGGGGCTGAATATAGATGTTATCGAATAAAAAATTATCTTATAATGACAAGGAAATAATGGAAAAAGGTGCAAGAGCTTTAATTAAAGAACTTGGTTACAGTGGTTTTCTGAGGTTCATACGTTTTATGGATTACGGAGGAGAAGATTACCTTAAGATACAGGATGAAATTTATAAAGATATGTCTCTGGAACAAATATATGAAGAGGCAAAAGAGCACTGGGAAAAAACAAGTAAAGAAGAAGATTAATTTTTTATGCCGGACTCAGGATATAAAGAAATAAACTTTAAAAGAACAAAAGAGAGAAAATACGGGCCGAACAGCAAACTCGTAAATATCTTAAATCTCCTTTATATGCTCCTGAAAGGAGATAATAAAAACACAGAAGATTATAGCAGAATATTAAAATGCACAAAGTCTGCAGTAAAGAAATATATTGACGAAATAAGATATACTTACGATCTGAGCGGTGAATACAGGATATTTGATATAGTATACGATAGAAATAAAAAACAGTACAACCTCTGGACCACAAGAGACGTATTCGTAAATTGCCTGCCAGAGGAAGTAGAAGCTTTATATATGGCAGTAAAATATCTCTCAGGTATGGAAGGCACACCTCTGGAATTTCTGGACGAACTCGAAAATAAACTCAAGCAATATTATCATAAAGGAGTCAACCACCCACCGCTAACCGCTCCTGCGGTATAGCGGGGGCTTGCAGGCTTT